>JBJHAY010000206.1:0-6622 GCA_050485205.1 Gammaproteobacteria bacterium | reverse complement strand
CGACGAGGCGGATGTACGGCACCAGCCGGCCCTGCAGCGTCGCCGCCCCCTCGTCCAGGTTGAAGCGCCGGCCCAGCAGGTCCAGCCGGCCGCGGATCAGGTCCAGCCCGCCCGAGGGCACGATATCGGCCGTTGTGCCGCCCACGCGCAGCGATCCGCCCAGTTCGGCATCAAGTCCCCGGCCCCGGATGAAGACCCGGTTCGGCGCATTGACCAGAACGTCCAGCGCAAAGGGCCGGGCCGGGGCGCCGTTGCCGCCATTGCCGCCGATCAGCCCGGCGCGTTCGCGCGTCGCGCGCACCTCGGGCGGTTCGGCGACATGGATCAGGTCGGGGATCGCGCCCACGCTGCCGCCGGCACCGGTGGGGATGCGCAGGTTCGTCTCGCCCACGTTGACAGTGCCGGCGATGCTGCCGCCGCCGGTCAGCGGGCCGGTGATGCCCAGATCGGCAGAGACCACCGTCTCGAACAGTTGCGGATCGGACAGGCGCACGTTGCGCAGGGTGAGCGAGAGGTTGCCGTTATAGGGCGCATCCAGCCCCACCGGGCCAGACAGCGCGACCTGCCCGCCGCCCTGCACGTTGCCGTTCACCGTCAGGTTCGCCTGCCCGCCGCTTAGGCCGACAGTGACGCCAAGCGGTTCCAGCACGATGCCGCGTTCGGGGTCGGCCACGCGCAGCGAGGGTGCGTTGACCGTGCCGGTCAGCGATGCCAGCCCCGGCGCGCCGCGCATCGCCAATGGTCGTATCTTCATCGGCGAGGCGGGCTCCGAATACCACCAGCGTGGCTACATGGCCGCCTATGATGCCAACAACGGTGACGAACTGTGGCGCTGGTGGGCGGTGCCGGGCAATCCCGCGCTGGGCTTCGAACAACCCGAACTGGAATGGGCCGCCGAGACCTGGAATGGCGAATGGTGGGAATTCGGCGGCGGCGGCACGCCGTGGGATGCGATTACCTATGACCCGGTCACCAACCTGGTCTACATCGGCACCGGCAACGGCGCCCCCTGGCCAGCCGACATCCGTTCACCCGGTGGTGGCGATAACCTCTTCATCGCCTCCATCGTCGCGCTCGATGCCGAAACCGGTGAGTATCGCTGGCACTACCAGGCCACACCGCGTGACAGTTGGGATTACGACAACACCCAGCAACTCGTCACAGCCGATCTGGTGATTCGTGGCGTGCAGCAGCGCGTGGTGATGCAGGCCCCGAAAAACGGCGTGTTCTATGTGCTGGACGCGGAAACCGGCAAACCGCTCTCGGCCGACCTCTATGTCCCTTCCGCCAACTGGCTCACCGGCTTCGATGAAAACCTGCGTCCCATCATCAACCCCGAGGCAAACTACGGTGCCGACGGCAGCACCGGTGCCCACGTGACACCGTCCTTTGCCGGCGCGCACAACTGGCACCCGATGGCCTTCAACCCGGAGTTGGGCCTGATGTTCGTCCCGACCACCTACTCCAGCTACCCGTTCGTGGCAGAGGCAGGCGCCACCATGGGCAACCAACTGCTGTCGATCAACGTCAACAAGCGCCCGGAGGCGCCCGCGCCAGAACTGCAGGGTGAAGGCACCTACTTGATGGCATGGGATCCGGTGCAGCGCCGTTCCGTGTGGGAGCAGCGCATCGCGGGTTCCCGCACTGGCGTGCTGGCCACCGGCGGCAACCTGGTGTTCCAGTCCACCGGCAGCCTGTTCAAGGCCTACCGCGCCGACACCGGTGAAGAAGTGTGGAGCAACGATATCCAGTCGGGCGCGGTCGGTGGCCCGGTCAGCTACGAAATCGACGGCGAGCAGTACATCGCCACCGTCTCCGGCCAGGGCACCACCGGCGGCTACTGGGCGCCCAACTATGCGCGCCTGCTGGTCTTCAAGCTCGGCGGCACCGCCACGCTGCCCGAGATGCTCAGCTACACCCCGCCCGAGCTCAACCCACCCGCCAACTTTGGTGACGCCGAGTTGCTGGCACACGGTGAAGCGCAGTACACGGCCTTCTGCTCCAGCTGCCACGGTGCCGGCGTCGGTCGCGTCAGCAGTATCTTCCCCGACCTGCGCTACGCTGCGGCACTGAATGCTGAAGCCTTGTTCAAGGCCATCGTGATCGACGGGGTGCTGCAGAACAACGGGATGGTGTCGTTTGCTGAGCAGTTGACGCCGGAAGATGCGGAGGCGATTCGCGCCTATGTGGTGAGTCTGGCGAATGCGGAGCTGCAGGCGCGGGCTGCACCGCCGGCGGTGCCGGCGGCAGAGGTGCATTGAGTTGCTGATCCATCTTTTTTGCTGATTAGCTGTGCTATTCTCCTGACCGGCATCAGAATTCCGGATAAGAACATTACAAGAACGGAGGGGGGTGACATGCGCAATTCGTGGTTGCTTACCGTACTTGCTTCGGCCTGTCTGTCGGCCAATGTACTGGCGCAGGAGGCAGTCAGCAGTGGCAACTGGTCGGATGCGTCCACCTGGGCCGGTGGTGCCATTCCCGTGGCAGGCGGCCAGGTCACCATCAGCAGTGGCCTGGATGTCGTGCTGGACACCAGCACACCGGCACTGGGCGGTCTGACGATCAACGGCAAACTCCGCTTTTCGGATGACGCCGATCTGGAGCTGAGCACCGAGTGGATCATGCTGCACGGGGAACTGGAAATCGGCACCGAGGCGCGGCCCCACACCCGCAAGGCCACCATAACGCTGGTGGACAATATCAAGGACGAGCAGCTGATGGGCATGGGCGATCGCGGCATCATGATCTCCGGCGGCACACTGAACCTGCACGGCAATCGCACCAACAGCTGGACCAAGCTGGCGCAAACGGCAGCGGCGGGAGCCGACACCATCACAGTGTTGAATGCCGCCGAGTGGCAGGTGGGTGACCAGATCGTCCTGGCCTCGACGGATTACGATCCGCGCCAGGCCGAGACACGCTACATCACCGCCATCAGCGGCAACACCCTGACCCTGGACGAACCACTCGACTACATGCACTTCGGCGAGATTACCTTTGGCGTGGATGAGCGCGGCGAAGTGGGCCTGTTGACCCGCAACATCAAGGTCCAGGCCTCTGAAGATGCGGCAGAGTCCTACTTTGGCGGCCACATCATGGCGATGGTAACCAGTAAGATGTACGTCGCTGGAGTTGAACTACACCGCATGGGCCAGCACATGGAACTGGCCCGCTACCCGATCCATTGGCATCTGGTGGGTGACAGTGGCGCAGGCCAGTACATCCGCAATGCCTCGATTCACGATACCTTCAACCGCTGTGTGACGGTGCACGGCACCAACAAGCTGCGTGTCGAAAATAACGTGACCTACAACACCGTGGGCCATTGCTTCTTCATGGAAGACGGCATCGAGACCGGCAACGAATTCGTGCGTAATCTGGCGATCCAGACCAAGTGCCATCCCACCATGGCATGCGTGCCAACCAACCTCGCCGCAAACGGCGAGTTGGATTCCGGAAACCGCCAGGCTCTCAGGCAATTGAGCATGTCAGGCAGGGATACCCTGTTGCCTTCTGACAACACGGTGGCGTCGTACTGGATCACCAACCCGGACAACAGCTACATCGACAACGTGGCAGCGGGTTCCGACGAGAACGGCTTCTGGCTGTCCCTGCCGGAACACCCGAATGGGGCGTTTCTGGGCACGGAAGCAAGCCTCAACACCTGGCCGCGCCGTACGCCGCTGGGTGCATTCCGAGGCAATGTAGCCCACTCCAATTTCGACGGATTCATGTTTGACCGGAACATCAACGAGGACAACACCTTCGAATTGTCCTTCAGCGCGTATACGCCGTTGGAAAATCCTGCTGACCCATATAGCGAGATGGTGGAATCGCACTTCGAGAATTTGACCAGCTACAAGAACCGCAATGGGGGTATCTGGGGCCGGGGCGAACTTCACGTCTTCAGCAACGCGAAACTAGCCGACAACGCCATTGGCATGACGCATTCAACTGGCACTTTTGGCAGTGAACGCTTTACCTCACGCTTGATCGATTCCCTGGTCGTGGGCGAAACCGACAACATCGGCAACCCCACAACGCCAGAAGAACTCGCCTACGGCCGCAGCCTGCCGAAGCCCAGAATTCCGGATTTCCCGATCCGCGGCTATGAGTACTACGATAACCGTGATGAGGTGGTGAACACGACTTTCGTGAATTACCAGGACAACGACTTGCGAAAGACAGGCGCGCTTTCCTGGCTGCTGTTCACCAGCGCCGCGATCAGTACCGAAAGCACCATCAGGGGTGCTGAGTTCGTCAATGCCAAACCTGTGTATTTTCCGAACATCGACCCGAGGTTCGACAATGACAACCGGGGAGGTGTTGCCTACAGGACAGCCGTGATCCATGATCTGGACGGCTCGGTGGGTGGCATGGGTGACGCCTACATCCTGATCCATGATGGTGAAAATGACAGCATCGCCACTGATACCGATGCCTGTGAAATTCGACCCACCTGGAACGCCTCTGTGTGCACGGGTGATGTCGGACGCCTGTTTTTCCGGGCCGGTGCTTTGCCAACCCCGGTTCCCGCTCCAGGGGCATTGCGAGGCGGATTCGGATTCGGATACGTCCGTCCTGCAGCGCCTGCTGCCGGGGCCGCTCCTCCCGCTCCCCCCGCTCCCCAGGAGCCCATCGTGCTGGTTCGCAATGGCAAGGAGTTTCCCGTCATGGGCAACCAGAGCACCGTGCGGGCCGGCATCGAGATCATGGTGAAGACCGATCGAGACGAAGTCACTCTCAGTGTGAGTGAAATGAACAAAGACTCATGGCTCCTATTTGAACTACCAGGTTTCAGTAATGCAGCCTCCGGGATGGAGCAGGACAGTATGGAGGCCTTGCGCCAGGCGAGCGAGACCTCCTGGTTCAGAGACGACAACGCCCTTTGGGTAAAGCTGGTCGTCCCCGAGGACCCGCAACTACCGGTTCGTCCATCGAATATCCAAGCCAGCATAACGCTCAACCGCTAGCGACGCTTCAGGGTTGCTCGCTCGCGGATAATTACAATGACAAGGAGCCTGTTCCATGCGATTCAACAGTCGAACACTCATCCTCTCTGTACTTGCTGCTCTCGGTTTCGCCTCCGGTGTCACCGCCCAGGAAGCGATCAGCAGCGGCAACTGGTCTGACGCATCCACCTGGGCTGGTGGGGCGGTTCCGCAGGTCGGCGGCAATGTCACCATTGCCAGCGGCCAGACCGTGCTGCTCGATGTCAGTCCACCGGCCCTGAATGGCATTACGATTTTTGGCAAGCTTGCCTTTGCCGATGAAGCCGACCTGACCCTGACCACTGAGTGGATCATGCTGCATGGCGAGCTGGAGGTCGGCACCGAAGCCAAGCCCTTTACCCATAACGCCACGATTACCTTGACCGACAATGTGAAGGACGAACAGCTGATGGGCATGGGGGACCGCGGCATCATGCTATCGGGCGGCACACTCAGCCTGCACGGCAACCGGACCAACGCCTGGACCAAGCTCGCCCGGACCGCCGAGGCAGGCAGCAGCACCATCGAGGTGCTGGATGCGAGCCAGTGGCAGGCGGGCGACGAGATCGTGCTGGCGTCCACTGACTTCAATCCGCGCCAGGCCGAGCGGCGTACCATTGCCGCGATCAGTGGCAACAGCATCACGCTGAACGAACCACTCGACTACATGCACTTCGGCGAGATCACCTTCGGGGTGGATGAACGCGGCGAAGTCGGGCTGCTGACGCGGAACATCAAGGTGCAGGCCTCGGAAGATGCCGCCGAGACTTACTTTGGCGGCCACATCATGGCCATGGTCACCAGCAAGATGTATATCGATGGCGTCGAACTGCAGCGCATGGGCCAGCACATGGAACTGGCCCGCTACCCGATCCACTGGCATCTGGTGGGTGACGCTGGCGCCGGCCAGTACATCCGCAACACTGCCATCCACGACACCTTCAACCGCTGCGTGACGGTGCACGGCACCAACAACCTGCGCATCGAGAACAACGTCACCTACAACACCGTGGGCCATTGCTT
This sequence comes from Gammaproteobacteria bacterium, assembly GCA_050485205.1. GTDB lineage: Bacteria > Pseudomonadota > Gammaproteobacteria > Pseudomonadales > Pseudohongiellaceae > JAVVEZ01. The sequence continues at coordinate 605 of JBJHAY010000206.1, read as the reverse complement.
CTTCATGGAAGATGGCATCGAGAAAGGCAACGAATTCGTCCGCAACCTGGCGATCCAGACCAAGTGTCACCCCACCCGGGAGTGCGTGCCAAACAATCTGGCCGCAAACGGTGAGCTTGTTGTTGAAAATCGCGGTGACCTCAGACGAATCAGTTTTTCCGGCGAGCACACCCTGCTGCCTTCAGACAACACGGCGGCGTCCTACTGGATCACCAACCCGGACAACAGTTACATCGACAACGTGGCAGCAGGTTCCGATCAGACCGGCTTCTGGTTTTCCCTGCCGATGCACCCCAATGGCGCCTTCCTGGGCACGGAAGCAAGCCTCAACACCTGGCCGCGCCGCACGCCGCTGCGCGCGTTCAGGGGCAACGTGGCCCACTCCAACTTCGACGGGTTCATGATTGACCGGCACATTGACGAAGATAACACCTTCGGTCTGGCCTCCCTTCCTCTGCTGCCGTTGAAAGACCCTACCGATCTGGAAAGCGAAGCGCTGGAGACGCACTTCGAGGACCTGAGCGCCTGGAAGAACCGCAATGGTGGTCTCTGGGGCCGGGGCGATCTCTACGTGTACAGCAACTTCAAGCTCGCTGACAATGCCA
>JBJHAY010000205.1:0-6625 GCA_050485205.1 Gammaproteobacteria bacterium | reverse complement strand
AGGTAAAGATGTTTGTTACCAAGAAGTCACTCCCCCGCAGGACGTTCCTCAAGAGCGCGGGCGTCACCATGGCGCTGCCGGTGCTGGACTCCATGCTGCCGGCGTTCGCCTCACTGGCCAATGCGCAGGAATTGTCTCCCCAGCGTTTCGTCGGGGTGTTCATTCCCCATGGCGCGGCCCCTGGTTACTGGGAGCCCACCAGCACTGATCCTGGCTTCGAGTATCCGTTCATCTGGCAGCCCCTGGAGCACTTGCGCAGCCACGTCAACATTCTGACCGGCATGTGGTCGCAGTCTTCCGAGAACCCCCCTGGGGTGACCGGCGCCGACCACTTCGTGGCCGCCGCCTTCATGGCGGGTGTGAAGCCCAAGAAAACCACTGGCGCCGACGTCGAGGTGGGCACCACCATCGACCAGGTGCTGGCACAGCGCATTGGTCAGAGCAACCTGATGCCGTCCATGCAGCTGGCGGTGGAAGACCCCGGCGCCAACTCCACCAACTGTGGTGAGGGTTACAGCTGTGTCTATACCAACACCATCAGCTGGTCCACGCCGACCCGTCCGTTGCCGATGGAGATCAACCCGCAGGTGGTGTTCGAGCGCATGTTCGGCACCGGTGGCTCCCCCGAGGAGCGCGCCATGCGCCGCTTGCAGCAGAAGAGCATCCTTGATTCCGTCAGCGGCGACCTGGCCAAGCTGAAAATGCAGGTGGCAACGCCTGACCGCCTGCGTCTGGAGCAGTACGCCGAGGACGTGCGTGAAATCGAGCGTCGTCTGCAGATCGCCATGACCAAGTCCGCCGAAGTGCCGGAAATGGAAACGCCCTACGGCGTGCCCGAGTCCTTCGACGAGCACATGAAGTTGCAGTTCGACCTGCTGGCCCTGGCCTTCCAGGCCGACATCACCCGTGTCGGCTCGGTGCTGATGGCCCGCGACCTGACTGGCCGCGTCTACCCTGACAGTGGCACCAACGTCAGCTTCCACGGTGGATCTCACCACGCGGAAGACCCGGGCCGCGTTGCCCAGTACTCGCGCCTGAACCGTTACCACGCCAGCATGGTGGCCTATCTGGCCGACAGGCTGAACAGCATCGAGGATGCCAGCGGTACTCTGCTGGACAACTCTCTGATCATGTACGGCAGCAACATGGGCAACTCCAACCAGCACTTGCACTACGACGTGCCCCACATCCTGGTGGGCAAGGCGGGCGGCAAGTTGCAGGGTGACCGTCATCTGCGCTACCGCAGCAGGACAGTCCCCACCGGCAACCTGCTGTTGAGCATCCTGGATCTGTTCGACGTGAATTACGACAGCTTCGGCGACTCAACTGGCAGACTGCCTGGTCTGGTATGAGGAATCAATCAGGTTCAAATGACGAGACCAAGTTTATGAAACTGAAAAAAATAGTCATAGCAGCGACGATGATGGGGTCCATGGCCATGGCCCCGGCGGCACTTGCCTACGGCGAGTTGACCATCGCGGTGAAGGCAGGCCAGGAAGACGTGGTCAGAACCCTGCTTCGTCAGAGTGCCGATGTCAACACGGTGGAGCGGGATGGCTCCACCGCCCTGCACTGGGCGGTATATCACGAGGAACGCAACATCGTGAAGAGCCTGATTGATGCTGGCGCCGATGTGGAAGCCACCAACAGAGAGGGGATCACGCCCCTCTCGCTGGCGGTTCAGAATGGTGACGCCGCCACCGCCAGGATGTTGCTGGATGCCGGGGCAAGTGTCCATCAAACCCTGGCCAATGGCGAAACGCCCCTGATGATGGCGGCGCGCACCGGCGACCTGGACACCATCCAGTTGTTGCTGGATCGTGGTGCCGACATCAATGCCGCGGAAAACCTGCGTGGCACCACGGCCTTGATGTGGGCGGCCGCCTACAAGAATGCACCCGCCGCCAAATTGCTGTTGGACAATGGTGCCAATATCGCCATGAACTCAGCCACCACCGCGCCAGGCCGCGCCCCCTACCTGGCGCCTTCCGCCAGAAGCAGGATCCGCGAGTTCTATCTCAACACCGGACAAGGCGGTGCCTCACTGTTGGATGTGCTGGGTGAGTTCGTCGAGGACGACGACCCGATTCCCAGTGCCGGCGAAATTTCCAGGGAAGAACTGGTGATGCGCCTGCCGCGCGAACTGGTGCAGGAGTTCAACGAAGAGGAACAAAGACGGCTTTCCGGCAATATCCAGCCGCCGCAAAGAAAGCAGTGGGGTGGCCTCACCGCCCTGCATTTCGCCGTGCGCGAGGGTGACCTGGAAACCGTGAAGGTACTGGTGGAAGCCGGCGCCGACGTCAACCAAGTCAGTGAATTCGGCTGGACGCCGTTGTTGACCGCCACCCAGAACCGTTATTACGAGATGGGCAAATACCTGCTGGAGCAGGGAGCCAACCCCAATATTGCCAATGAAGGTGGCTGGAACCCACTCTACATCGCCACCGACAACCGCAATATCGAAGGCGGCGACTATCCCACCCGCAGGCCCGACATGGACCACCTGGACTACATCAAGCTGTTGCTGGCGGCCGGTGCCGACCCCAACATGCGGATGGCCTCCAGCACTGAAACCCGCACCATCTTTACCCACCAGTGGTTGCGCGAAGAAGGCGCCACGCCCTTCCTGCGCGCCGCCCAGTCCAGTGACCTGGAACTGATGCGGTTGTTGCTGGAATATGGCGCCGACCCCATGATCGCCACCGACCACAATGTCACCGCGCTGCACGTGGCGGCCGGCATCGGCTGGGTGGAAGGCGTGACCTATGAGTGGTCGGAAGAGGCCAACAAGGAAACCATCCAGATGCTGCTGGAATTGGGACTCGACCCCAATGCCCGCGACACCGAGGATGGCCGTTATCCGCTGATGGGTGCCGCCCACAAGGGCCGCAACTACGCGGTGGAAATGCTGGTGGAAGCCGGTGCCCGCCTGGATGCCCGCGACATCGGCAGCCGTGACACCCTGCATACCCTGGCAGGCGTGACCTGGCAGGCCATCGACTATGCCGATGGTCTGGTGCGCGTGGGTGTGCAATCCGCCGAGTCCCATCCCGAGACCGCGCAGTTGCTGCGCGACTTGATGATGGCACGAGGCATGGAAGTACCACCGGAAGGCCGCACCCTTGACTCCATCTGCGTCGTCGACATCTGTCGTTAAATACTGCGGACTGCAAGACCCTCAATCCCGTCGCCCCAGGGCGACGGGATTTTTCAAGGCACCTTCCCAAGCTTCCTCTCATCGGCCCAATTGCCATGCAGCCCGCCGCGCAAACGGAACGGCAACTTGATCCTGGCAATCGGCCCCTCCTCTATGCGGGTGGCCTCCAGCATCACCAACTCCGAGTGATTGGTGATCAGGTTGTCCACCAGCGCCACGATATAGCCGTCGCCCTCTGGGGCATTGGGCGTGCGCGGAATGAAACAGGGCTCCTGGATGGTGGACTCCGACCCACACCACCAGGAAGACTGCCGTCCAGTGGCAAAATCCATAAATCCTATCTTGTTGAGAATCAAGCCGGAAGCACGCCCACCGGGAGGATCAAAGGGCTTGCTCCGATCCATCACCAGCAGCCAGCCATATTTGTGGGCCTGGGTGGCATAGCGGTCATCGATGCGGGGAAACTCCCCCATCATGTCGGTCATGCGCTCAGTGCTTTCGAATTCATCACCAGGGTTGTTCATGTCCACCACCCAGCGGGTCATGAAGGAGGCAGCCTCCTCTGGCTTGAACGCCGTGCCATGCACGTCGGGGAAGAAGGGGAACATGTTGTTCTTCGCCACCGGCGTATCAAAATAAATCCTGGTGCCATCATTGAAGGCATTCATCACATGGCTACAGAACAGGTTGGGTGACTTGAACCAACGCATGTCCTTGGCCTCGCCCTTGCGTGGCAGCACGCCCAGGTAGACCGGCATGGTGGTATCGAAACCAAAGTGTGGCAGCCGCGCCTCCAGTCGGTCCCAACTGGAAACGATGGGCACCACATGAAACAAGGCGTAATCCTCGGTGACACCGAAATCATGCATCATGCAGTAGTAGGGCGCCTGGAACCACACCTCGCGCAGCAGCTCGCCAGTGGGGCTGATTTCCATGTAGGTGCAATCCCGGGTCAGCAGTCCGGAGGAGGCATAGCTGAAGGCCACCATGTTGCCAGTGAGCGGATCGATCTTGGGGTGGGCGGTAAAGGTCTGGCTGGTGCACTTGCCATTGAAATTGGTGTAGCCCTTGGTTTCCAGGGTAAGCGGGTCCATCAACAGGGCTGGGCTGTCCTCCTTCAGCGCATAGAGCTCCCCGCCATGCACGATGACATTGGTATTGGCGGTGCCGCGGATGCGGCCCTGCACAGACGGGTCATCGGTAAGGGGGTTGCGATAGGCACCAAACAGGGCACGGCCGGCGGCACGCTCCAGTTTGAACTTGTCGGTGCGGGCATAACGCTGTTTGAAATGCACCTTGCCGTCCTGAAAGCGGAACAGGCTGACCATGCCATCGCCATTGAAGAACTGGTCATCCTCGAACATGGGCGGCAACTGTTGATCCGGATGGACACGATGAAAAGTGCCGCTGAGCTGGGCCGGAATCTCGCCTTCCACGTCCAGATCAAAGATGTCGCCCTCAAAGCGGTTGAGGGCCAATGCCCCGCTGAAACTGCGGGTACGGGGGAAATGTGCCATGCCACTGCTCCATTTTTATTGTTTTGGGAATTAAACCCAAGCAGCTTGAGGAATACAACTGGAGAACCGACGGGAAAGGGCTTCACTCAAGTCGAAAAGAGCCGAGCTTGACCCTGATCATACGACAGCCGGGTGGCAGAATGATCAAAAGAGCAGGCTGACTGAAAAAAATGCAATAACAACTTCAAACCTCACAGATAGCTGGTTAAACTGCCAACAGACATTCCAAAACTCACCAATGCGCGTAACCACTGGATACGGCACTGGCGGTAGCGTGCTTGAGAATTCATTCCTTTTCCCTAAAATTTCCTTTTAATTCAGACATTAAGTGGCTAGGTCAGGCGGCTCAGAGGGCTTATTACCCCACGCGCGCCTTGCTTTAAAACATGGGTATAGAGCTCAGTGGTCTTGACGTCGGCATGGCCCAGTTGCTCTTGCACAGTGCGGATGTCGGCACCTCACATCTTTCTCTGACCGTGAGTACAACGGGCAACTTACGTTGGCGATTAGGTCGAATAAAGTGCTGAAGAGGTTCTAGAGGCTGAGAAAGGTATTTTGTCTTTAGGAAGACCAAGGCATTCAGCGCCAAGGATTGAGTGCCGGGAGCAACTTGGCGGTTTACGGCTAGATAAGTCAGAAAAGCTTCAATGTCTTTTGAAGAAAGATCCTTGGGGTGCTTTTTGCCAGAAAAAACAATGAAGTATTTGATCCAGTAGAGATAGGAGTCGATGGTCCTTTTGCTGTAGTTGCGCGTGCGCATAAAGGATTCTAGGGATTGAAGAAAAGGAGATTTTGGCATGCACATCTTCCTTGATTCTGCGGGGCTTGCGAAATAAGGTTAGCAGGTAATTAGAAAGGTAATTTACCTTTTTAACGACTAAGATTTAGAAAGAGCGAAAAAATCTTTGCTTTTTCAGATGGTTGCGATGCGGGAAAGCTCCTCGCAATGATTAAAAGGTAGGCTTTCTAATTATTATTATGAGGCCGAAGGCCTCATTAACAGGCTGTTATGCAGCACAACGGACACAGTGGTGTCGAGCAGGTCCGCTTTCAAAAGAGATGATAAATGACCCCTGACGAGTTTCTTGAAGAATACCGCCAATCTCAAAGTTCAGATCAGGTGGTCGTTGACAGCTATCCCTTGTACTTGATGCTTAGAAAGCCAACGAATCTTGATTATGTGGTTTCGGGTATTCTTGACAAAGATCTCAGGAAAGGCCTCGATAGCCCAAAGTTCTTCCGTAAAGTGCGAGATTTAGATGGAGGCTATGTATCCCACAATTTTCGTTACGAGATGTGGGGGACGGCCTCCGGAATAGAGGGACGCTTTGAGCAAGATTGTCGGTTGATAATAAATGCGGATACTTCCGGATACAGAAGATGCGAATCTAGCGGAAATATAGGTGGCGGGCGATTTTCTGGTAAGCAGTTCCTTTTAAATATGGCGGTGTCTCCAGAGATTGCCAAGAACATTATCCTGCGAAGAATTTTGGCGCCGTATGCTGAGCAAGGTCATGAAGCGGAAGAGGATGATGCACACGCGACTTGGATGCGTCTGACAATATCAATCTTCAATGCACATAAGCGGGGTGCGATGCCAGATGCCTTCTTCTCCATTGGAGATGCGTATTTTTCTTCAACCTTCTCTCCATTTCAGTTTACATAGAAATAGTGATGGCGCCGCATAATAGAATGTTATGCACACAGCGAGCTGCGCCAACCAGAAATTAATGGAAATGATTAATGAGTGTTCACCTTATCCACTTCATGCGGAGCATTAACCCAGATACGCTTGCTGGGTTGCAAAACGTCTCACTATCCGCACTAAAACAAGGAGCCACCGAACTCCATGTCCACTTATCAAGTGATGGAGGGGCAAATGATCAAGGATTTGCGGCTTACCACTTTATACGATCATTTCCCATACCGATCACTATGCACTGTATAGGGA
>JBJHAY010000204.1:0-6627 GCA_050485205.1 Gammaproteobacteria bacterium | reverse complement strand
CCAGAGTGATTGTACCGGCGTGCTGATCGCCAGGGGCTCGCCATTACGATCCATGATGATGCCACGATGCGCCTCCAGCACTTCGGTGCGCACTGTCCGGGCATTTCCCTGGACTTGCAGATACTCATTGTTGATGATCTGCAGATCCAGCAATTTCAGGGCGGACAGGACCATCAGGGCGCATATCACCGCGGAGACAAAGTAGAGTCTCCATACCGGTGGTTTGAATTGTTTGCGCGCTTTAATCACTTTTGACCACTACTACCTTGTCCATTGCCGGTATTTGCATACCGAGCTGTTGTTGTGCCATGTCCTCGATGCGTCCCTGGGAGACCATGCTGCTCTGCTCCAGTAGTAGCTGGCCCCACTCCACTTGCAGGCGGTTACGTTCCTTTTCCAATTGCTGCAATTCATTCAATAACTGACGACTGACATGAGTACTCCAGATCACGGCCAGGGAACTCCCCATGAGAGCAAGCAACAAAAACAGAAACAGGCCCCATCGGTGCCTGCCTGCAGAGCGCTTGCCCTCGATCATGATTGCCTGGCGAGACATGCCCGCACCCCTGTGAAATCACCCGATTTTTTCCGCTACCCGCATTACCGCGCTGCGGGCCCTTATGTTTTCCGATACTTCCGTTCCAGCCGCTTTCAGAGCCTTGCCGATGATTCTGAGGCGAGGCTTCAACTGAGCCTGGGTAACTGGCAATCCCGGCGGAAAGTCGTCACCCTTCGACTGCTTCTGCATGAACTGCTTCACCAGCCTGTCCTCCAGGGAGTGGAAACTGATGATCACCATCCTTCCTCCCACCCTCAGCACTTCCAGTACTTCTTTCAACAAGGTCTGCAAATCACCCAACTCATTGTTCACATGTATCCGAATCGCCTGAAACGTGCGGGTAGCGGGGTGTTTGTGCCGCTCCCATGCCGGATGCGCCTGCTTGACCACTTCAGCCAACTGCAAGGTGGATTGCAGTGGCCCCTCCTGGCGCGCCTTGACAATTGCCCTGGCGATCCGCCGCGAATAACGCTCCTCGCCATATTCATATATCACCGTGGCGATATCCGCTTCGGCAGCCTGTGCCAGCCACTGCGCGGCGCTGATACCACCAGTTGGGTCCATGCGCATGTCGAGGGGGCCATCCTTGTTAAAACTAAAGCCCCTGGCAGGATCATCCAGTTGCGGCGAAGACACACCTAAATCCAGCAACAATCCAGCAACCTCACCTCTGGCGCCATGCATGTCCACCAGATTTCCCAGGTCGGCAAATGAACCCTGGCTGATGCTGACACGGGCATCATCTGCAAACTCCCTTCGCGCCACTTCGATTGCCACTGGGTCCTTGTCCACCACCAGCAGCCGACCTTTTTCGGATATCCGTTCCAGAATATATCTGCTATGACCACCTCTGCCGAACGTTCCGTCCACGTAGAAGCCTGCTGGATCGGTAACCAGTGCATCGACAGCTTCCCGCAACAGCACCGTTCGATGCTCGTGTGTGTCCACCATCCCGCCACTCATCATCTGGTCCTTGCCCGCAAAACCCGCGGCCCGGCTTTCTAGGCCGGGCCGCTATTTAAATCGACAGATTCTTGAGGGCATCGGGCAAAGTGCCCAGCTCGACTTTTTCCTTGAGCCAGCCGTCGCGCTGCCCCTCCCACACTTCCTCGCTCCACAATTCCAGCTTATTGCCCTGGCCCACCAGGATCGCCTTCTTGTCCAGGCCCACATAGCCCCTGAGGGTTGGCGGAATCAGAATTCTGCCGCTGCCATCCACTTCAACGTCAGTGGCGTGTCCCACGAAGATGCGCTTCAGGCGCTTGGTGGCTGGATCGAAACTGGAAAGCGACATGACCACCTGCTGGATCTTTTCAAATTCGTCGACGGGATAGATAACCAGGGACTGACCTTCATCTTCGATGGTGACCACCAGCCTGCCCTGGCATTGAGCATCGATGATCTCCCGATATTTCGCGGGCATGGCCATGCGGCCTTTTACGTCCAGACTGACTGGATTCAGCCCCCGAAACATCCGCCCCAATTCTCCACAGTGATCACCCAGGAAAAACACCAACAACTAAAGGGACCGAAAGGATCGTTACTGCCGCAACATCGCCCTGACATCCCACTGAAACCCACATTTTTATACTTTTACGCCACTTTGGCACACTATAGGCAGGCAAAACCAATTTCGCAAGTACTATTTGGGAATTTCCAGGGGGGTCAAAGCAAAAAAATCCATGTGCAACGGGCACTTGCAGGATGCGGAGCCTGGAGATGACAGGTAAAGGCACTCAAAGACAAGCAGATGTGCAGAAAACTTAAAGTGATTTATGAAGAGATGGATTGAGCGGGTCTTTGCATGAAGTGTGGAGTCGGCCTGTAAGCCGGGTTCTGTCTAGGGTAATCATTCCTCTGGGATATGCGTCACCGCATACCTCAAGCAGCCTACCCGGATCCAGTGCGAGCCACACCGTTGGATCCCTATTTGGCCTTGCTCCAGGCGGGGTTTGCCGTGCCATGGCGTGTTACCACCCATGCGGTGCGCTCTTACCGCACCATTTCACCCTTACCTGCCGAAGCAGGCGGTATACTTTCTGTTGCACTTTCCGTAGGCTCGCGCCCCCCAGGCGTTACCTGGCGCCTTGCTCTGCGGAGCCCGGACTTTCCTCCAAGCGGTACCGCCCTGGCGGACGAACCACCTGGGCAGACACCGGTCAGCGATTACCTGGCCGACTCCGCGGGCAAAGATACCCCAGGCTGTCCCAGGGAGCAATGAATTTGGACGATTGCTGTCCCAGCCCTGCAACGCTGTCATGACAGCGCCACAACTCCTTGTCAGCCGAGATCGGTGTCACGCCTGCCTAACTCCCCCCTTGTCCAGCACGCCGCAACGCCTCCTGGTACAGCAGGTTTTTCTTCAGGCCGGTAATCCGCGCCGCCAGGCTGGCGGCCTGCTTCAAAGGCAGTTCCTCCAGTAACACATCCAGCACGTGGCTGGCGACCGGGTCGAGTTCCCGTGACTGTTGCTGCTTACCCTCAACCAAGACCACGAACTCGCCACGCTGCCGATTGCCGTCCTCCCGGATCCAGGCCAACAGGGCGTCGAGATTGTCACCATGGATACTTTCAAAGGTCTTGGTCAGCTCCCTGGCGAGCACAACATGCCGCGCCCCCCCAAAAACCTGGCGCATGTCGTCCAGGCAGTCGAGGATACGATGGGGCGCTTCGTAGAAAATCAAACTGCGGCTTTCCTCGGCCACGGCCTCCAGGGCAGCCCGGCGCGCGCCAGCCTTGCTGGGCAGGAAGCCTTCAAAACAAAACCGATCCGAGGCCAGACCTGCCACGGACAGCGCGGCAATCAAGGCGCAAGGGCCAGGCACTGGTACCACCTGAATCCCTACATCACGGGCTGCTCGCACCAGGCGAAAGCCGGGATCCGACACCAGCGGCGTGCCAGCATCAGAAATCACGGCGATATCATGCCCCTCGCGCAGTGATCGCAACAGACTTTCCACCCTGCCCTGCTCGTTGTGTTCATGCAAGGCCATCATGCGGGTGTCGATCCCGAAGTGCTCCAGCAAGCCTCTGCTGTGACGGGTATCCTCGGCCGCAATCAGGCTCACTGATCGCAACACCTGCAAGGCCCGCGCCGAGATATCTCCAAGATTGCCGATAGGGGTGGCGACGATGTAAAGGCGGCCGGATTCAGCCTGGCTCATTGCCGGGCTTCCATTTGATATTGCAGCCAATACTGGGCACCTGCTGCTGGCTCGGTTGCCGCCCCGCCAACACCGCGTCCATGGCGTCGCGCAGATCGGCGCCACTGACCGGAATGTCGTTCTTGGGTCTGCTGCCATCCAGCTGACCCCGATAGACCAGCGCATGACCACTATCGAACAGATAGAAATCCGGGGTACAGGCGGCATCATAGGCCTTGGCTACCGCCTGACTTTCGTCCAGCAGATAGGGAAAGGGATAGCCAACCTCTGCAACTTCCTGGCGCATATGTTCCATGTCGTCCGCGGGGTAAGCTTCGGTGTCATTGGCGCTGATGGCCACGAAGGCCACACCCCTGGCCTGGTATTCCCTGGCCATGGCAGCCAACTCATGGCGGACATGCTTGACGAAGGGGCAGTGATTGCAGATGAAGGCCACCACCAGCGGCTTACCAGCAAAGTCAGCCAGGGCGTGATGACGCCCGTCAGTGCCGGGCAGATTGAAATCCGGGGCAGGCGTGCCAAGGGGCAGCATGTTGGAAGGCGTGAGTGCCATGGGTTTCTGTCTCCTTAGGGTTCGCAGTCGGCGCCTATGGTGACACAAAGGGCTTGCGGTCGCGAGCCAGCAGCGGCGGGTAGCTGCTTTTCGCCCCATGATCTCAACGGAACTGCGCTATACTGTCAGGCATCGTCTCCACCGATCGTCGAGTCATTATTCATGATCCCAAGCTGGCGCAATCGACTGTTCACTGACAAGCGGGGCATCCACGGCCTGACACTGTGCCTGCTGCTTAGTGCCTGCGCCGGGGGCCCATCTCCCCGGGACATGCCTGCCGTGATCCTGGAAGAGCCGGTCGAGGAGATCCAGGCGGAAGTAGAGCAGTTCATCCAGCGAGACGACATCGTCATCGACCGCACCCTGGACAACCTGATCTCACAGGCCCGCAACCTGCCCTCGCCCGAAGCCGAACGCAACTACCTGCGCGCTGCCCAATATCTGGCGGACAATGGCCGCGAAACCGATGCCGCCGCCCTTCTCGATACAATCCGCACCGACCTGCTGCCCCTGGACCTGGCGGCGGAATTCGCCGTACTGCGCGCCGAACTGCACATGTATCACGAAGCGCCCACCCCTGCGCTGCAAGCGCTGGCCAACCCCAGACTGGCGCCCGCGCTCAATCAACTGCCCGAAAGTACGCGCCTGCGCATCGCCCTGATCCGTGCCGACGCCTATCTCGCTACCGGTGAATATCTCAACAGCGCACGTGAGCGAATAACCCTGTCGCCCCTGTTGCCACCAGAACAGCATCAGGACAGCCACGAAAAAATCTGGGCCGCCCTGATCGCCCTGCCTGCCGAACAGCTGACGGAAATGGCACGCACCTCCATCAGCTTCGACTTTCAGGGTTGGTTTGAACTGGCTCTGATCGGCAAGCTGCACCAGAACAATCTCGACCGCCAACTGGCGGAACTGGAACGCTGGCAGCGCAGTTATGCCCGGCATCCTGCCGCCTCGCGCCTGCCGGATGCCATGCAGTGGGTACGCGTACTCGCCGCGGAACGTCCTACCCGCCTGGCCTTGCTGCTGCCCTTGCAAACCCCCGCCGGTGCCGTGGTCCGCGACAGTTTCATGGCCGCCTATTTCAACGTGGTGGCGATCGGTGGATCGGTGCCGCAAATCACTTTTTACGACACGACCAACACCAATGACATCGTGGCGCTTTACCACCAGGCCCGTGAGGAAGGCGCGGAAATGGTCATCGGCCCGCTGCAGAAGCAGCACGTGCAGACCCTGCTGTCGACACCAGAGTTGAGCATTCCCATCCTGGCCCTGAACAATGTGGAAGGCATGCGGCCGCGCTCCTCCACCCTGTATCAGTTCGCCCTCTCTCCCGAGGATGAGTCACGCCAGGTGGCACGCCGCGCGTGGCAGGACGGGCATCGCAATGCCGCCATTCTCAGCCCACTGGACAGCCCCGGCGACGACTTCTTCCTGCGCAAGCGCCAGAGCTTCATCACCGAATGGCAGCGACTTGGCGGCACGGTGGTCACCCAGGAATTATTCCGGGACGACTACACCACCGTGATCCGCAATCTGCTGGATATCTCACGCAGTGAGTTCCGCCGCGACGAACTCAGCCGGCTGCTGGGCCAACCCCTGGCCTTCACCCAGCGCCGTCGTCAGGACATCGACTTCATCTTCCTGATGGCGCCACCGGTGGCCGCGCGTCAGATCAAGCCTAGCCTGGCCTACCTGTTCGCTGGCGACCTGCCGGTCTATGCCACCCAGGACATCTACTCCGGCATTCCCAGCCCGCAGCAAGACCAGGACCTGAACGGCATCATGTTCAGCGAGAGCCCCTGGTTGCTGTCGGGCTCGGATGACGAACTGAAGGATCTGCAGACCCTGTTTCCCCAGAACAACGGCCTCTACCTGCGCCTGCAGGCCTTTGGTATCGACGCCTTCCGCCTTTATCCCAGGCTGAGACAACTGGACCACGACGGCGCCAATAATTTCATTCTCGGTGCCACCGGCGTGCTGCGCATTGGCCCGGACAACAACATCGTCAGGGAAATGAGCTGGGCCCGCATGCAAAACGGCCGCGCCACCCCCCTGTAGGAGCGTGACCCGTGGCTGTAGTTGGCTTCAGTGGCTTGTTGTGTGATGCAAGCTTGTTGGTTTGTCAGTTATGCAGGATTAGCGCTTGGCCGTGCATCGGGGGGCACGTAACTTATGTGCTATTGAGCTTTGATGTGCTGTAGCTAATAGCTAAAGACCCGGACCTTCAGTGCTGCTGGGTTTTGACTTGCTGTAGCCAAAAGCTACAGCAACCATCAGTGCAACAGCGCTGAAGTCAGAGGTGCTGGGTGTTGGGGAGGGGGTGGCAAAACGCTCTGCCGCATGGA
>JBJHAY010000203.1:0-6689 GCA_050485205.1 Gammaproteobacteria bacterium | reverse complement strand
GGCCAGGGTAACCACTGGAATCCCGATGGAGCCAAAAGCCACCGGTACCGTGTTGGCCAGCAGGCAGATGCAGGCGGCGAAGAAGGGATTGAAGCCAAGACCGGTGAGCATGGCCGCCGCCACCGCCACCGGCGTGCCGAAGCCGGCGGCACCCTCGATGAAGGCACTGAGGGCAAAGGCAATCAGCAAGGCCTGAATACGCTTGTCACTGGTGAGGCCGCCAATGGAATCCTTGATGACCTCGAAATTGCCGGTCTCCAGGGTGATGCGGTAGAGCACGATGGCCCAGTAGACGATCCAGCCGATGGGGAACAGGCCGAAAGCGGCGCCCATGGCGGTGGAGCTGACAGCCAGGGATACCGGCATGCCATAGACCCCAATGGCCACCACCAGGGCCGCGCCGAGTCCGGAGACACCCGCCACCCAGGCCGGTTTGCGGAATACCCCTATCAGCAGCAACAACACGAATATCGGCACCGCCGCCGCCAGGGCTGAAAGTGTCAGACTGTCAGCGACGGGAAAGTATTGCTGCTGCCACATGGGTCATCCTCTGTTGTTGTTGTCGATTACACGGCCTGTCCAGGCATGGGTTCAAACGTGGAGAGAGTATAGGGCCATAGCGGGCCGACAACAAACCACGACACTGATGATGAACATCCAGCCCGCAAGATTTGTGGAAATGTTCGGAAAGCCACCTATAATGACCATTTTTACTAGTCATTTGAGATGAGGCGATGAAAACAATGTCGAAAACCGAATTGAAGGCCCATGCTCTCGAAGTCTTTCGGGAGATTGAAAGGACCGGCGAGCCTCTCATCGTCACCGACAGAGGCAAGCCAGTCCTGGAAGTCCGCAGGTTCAACCAGCATCAGAACGAGCCTCTGCTGCTGCTCAAGGATTCCGTCGCCCGCTACGAAGCCCCCACGGCGCCGGTCGCCGAGGAAGACTGGGACAGCGCCTGATGTTGGTGCTGGATACCCACATCCTGGTCTGGTGGGTGAGTGGCGACAAGACACTCTCCAAACGAGCTCTCAAAGCCTTGCAGGAGTGCCGGAAAGAAGAAGGAGGGGAAATCCTGATTTCTTCGATTTCGGCATGGGAGATTGCCATGCTGATCCACAAGGGCCGCCTGGTGCTGACCATGCCAGTGGAGACCTGGCTGGGTCATGTGGCGCGCATCGAGGGCCTGCGTTTCGTGCCTGTGGACACCAGCATCTGCCTCTTGTCCACCTCACTCCCAGGAGACTTTCACAAGGATCCGGCCGACCGCATGATCGTTGCCACCGCCAGAAAATACGGTGCCCCGCTGCTGACCTCTGATGAACGGATCATCCGCTACCCGCACGTCACCACCATTTCATGAACCTGCGGAGGCCTGGGCATCAATGGGCCAGGGGATCGGGCCGCACCTGGAAATGGGCCACCAGTGGCTTGGTGCCGACGCCATCCTCCTTTAGCCAGGGGGTGCGGTCACCGGCGGTGACCCACAGGCCCCTGCCCTTCCAGGCGGCCTCGATGTCATCAATGCGCCCTTCCATGCCCTTGGCGTAGAAACCCAGGGGGTAAGGCACCCGCAGAGTGACGAACTCGCCATCCACCAGGGCGTGGACGCCGTCGAAGAGGTTGGCGGTGAGCATGGGCACGTTGGGCCCGAAGCCAGTGGTATTGTGTTGATCGACCCAGGTGTAATAACTGGATTCCACGCTGAATTCAGGCAAATCCTTGAAGCCGGGGCCGGGCAGGTCGTAGAAGGTCCAGCCTTCGGGACAATGATCTCCGGTGGCATCGGGACCATTGAGTGACCCCTGACACTTGCTGCGATCGAAGGCTCCCAGGTGGCCGCTGCCCATGGAAGACCACACCACGCCATTGCGGTCGATGTCGGCACCGCGAATGGCAAAACCCGGCAGGGGCGGACGGTAGAGTTCGGTGAGTTGGGTCTCGGGGTCGAAGCGGGTGATGGAGCCGGGATAACCAAAGGTATTGGAACCCCACACCGAGCCATCGGCGGGATTGGGCATGACGGCGTAGAAACCCTGGGTGATGCGCATGTCCTTGTCGGGATCCAGCGGCTGTCCAGGCTCCACCCACTCATCACGCACTCCGTTGCCGTTGGTGTCCAGCACGAAGGGCGACCAGCCCACCGCCTGGGCGGCATCCTTGGTCTCGTCCCAGATGCGGCTGTTGAGCCAGCCCACCACCTGACCACCGCCGCTGGTCCACAGCACATTGTCCTCGTCCTCGTGGAACTGCAGGTGATGGGTGCCATAACAGGTGTCGACGAACTCATACTCGCCGGTGTCCGGATAGTAGACCGACAGTTGTCTGCCGGAAGTCTGGGTGGGGAAGGCAATTGCCGAGGGATGATCGGAACCTTCCCGGCAGAAATCGGGATTCTGCGGACCACGGATGCGGGCGGTGAACCAGACCCTGCCCAGCTGATCCAGCATCGGATTGTGAATATTGGCCTGACTGTCCCAGATCCGCTCCTCGCCCCAATAGGGAGAAGGCGCCACTACCGGATCATCATTGGTGGTGGGAGTATCGGAATCACGCACCGGCGCCAGAAAGGTGGTGGCGGTATTGGCCACCGGATCGAGCACGGGCACGTAGTCAGTGCTCAGCTCGGGCGCGCCATATAACTTGCCATAGCCATTGACGGTGGGATTGCGACGGTCGGTGCCGGAGAGATCGTGCATGTAGGCCTTGGGATCGGACCAGTCACGCAAGGTCACCACGATGTTGCGTTCCAGCCCCTGGGGCCGCTCGGGTTTCTCATGGGGCAATTCGCCGGCGGCGATACGGTCGCTCCACTCCCCCAGGTACTTGAAGGGCAAGCCCTGCATCTGGCCGGCGGCACTGTTGATCATGTTGTTGCCCGCCTGCCCGGACTGCATGCGCCGCATCCAGGCCTCGTGGGAGGAATCGAAACTGCCCAGGTTGGCGGGAATGGTACGGGTGGAGAGTTGGCCCAGCTGATGACAGCCGATGCAACTCATGTTCTTCATGTTGGTGAGGTAGCCATTGAGACCGTTGGGGATGGAGGCCAATTCCTCTTCGGTAGGCAGGCTCATCATGGAATACCAGTAAGCCGCCGGGTAGACCTGGGCCGCCGTCGCCTCATCCGGCGCCACCACGGCCTGGAGGTTGACGCGGCTGCCAGGCGCGGCCTCCACCTTGGCGGAATCCTGCAGGCCATAGCCCCGCACCCAGAGTCTGTAGTTGGCGGCCGGCAGATCCGGCACCAGGTAGCGGCCCTGGTCATCGGTGGCGACGATGCGCAGGAAGCGGGTCTCCAGGTCGTCGGTTTCGGCAATCACCCAGACGCCGGCCTCGGGGCCATTCGCGCTGGTGACCACGCCGGCAATGTCGTCACTGTCCATGGGAATGGCGACGGATGCGGTGATCTGCTCTGGCTCTGGTGAAAGCATTGATGTCGCGGCCTGCTGTCCGTCGCCACCACAGGCTGTCAGTGCCAGTGCCACAGCAGCCGCCAGAAGTGTTTGTTGCCCCACGCCGCCGTTCTTCATGCCGATACCCCCGGTTTGTGTTATCACAGTCATTGTTTGGATGTTGAAAGAGAGTGGATCACGGACCAATTCCTTTCGGCTGACCGTTAATTCCAAACTCACGCCATGAGGATCACGAGTGATTGCAGGCACAACCATGCCAGGCTTCCGGCCAGGGCATCATCCAGCATGATGCCGAGGCCCCCGTCGATATGGCGATCGAGCCAACTGATGGGCCATGGTTTCAGAATATCGAAGAGGCGAAACAGCACGAAGCCCAGCAGCACCCAGAGCCAGCCGCTCGGCGCCGCCAGCATGGTGATCCAGTAGCCGACGAATTCATCCCAGACGATGCCGCCGTGGTCGTGCTCGCCAAGATCATGGGCGGTCTTGCCACAAAGATAGATGCCCAGGCCAAAGCTCAGCACCAATACCAACAGGTAAAACGGCAAGGAAAGCTGGGCCAACAGCAGATAGCAGGGAATCGCAGCCACTGTCCCCACGGTGCCGGGGGCCACCGGTGACAGCCCACTGCCAAACCCGAAGGCGAGAAAGTGTACGGGGTTGCGCAACACACTGTTGGCCGATGCTTTCATGGTGTCGATTGTCCTCCGTTTTCAGCGGCATTGAAGTGTTGGTAGCCAGGACGGCCCAGTGGCACCTCGGCGCCGCTGGCGTCCAGGCAATGTACACCACTGCCAGCCACCACTGCTCCGATACAGCTCAACCTGATACCCAGGGACTCAGCCAATTCCTGCATGGTAGCGCTGGCAGCAGCAGGCACGGTGAAGGCCAGTTCATAATCATCCCCTGCCGTCAGTGCCCGCAAGCGTGCCTGCTCCTCGCCCAGCACCCGTGCCGTCACCGGCGACAGCGGCAAGTCGGCAAGGGACAGCATCACTGCCACCCCACTGCGCTTGGCGATATGGCCAACATCAGCCGCCAGTCCATCGGAAATATCGATGGCGGCGCTGGCCCGCTCCAGCAGAGCCCTGCCCAGATTCAGTCTGGGTTCGGGGTGGTAATAGGACTCCAGCAGGCTGTCTCGCTCAGCCTCGCTCAAGTGCTGCGCCTGCAGGCGGCCAAGAATCAAATCCAGGGCCAGGCCGGCGTCTCCCAGAGTGCCACTCACATACAGCAGGTCGCCAGGATGGGCGCCGTCGCGCCGCAAGCCGCGCCCTTCCGGCAATTCCCCGTGCACCTGGATACTGATGCCCAAGGGTCCCCTGACCAGGTCACCCCCCAGCAGGGGACAGGCATAGCGGCCCGCCGCCTGGGCCAGGCCCCGGCTGAAAGCGGCCAACCAGTTTTCATCGGCATCCGGCAGTGACAAGCCCAATGTGAAGCCCACCGGCAAGGCGCCCATGGCCGCCAGGTCGCTGAGGTTCACCGCCAGGGCGCGGCAAGCAATGGACGCGGCATCCGCATCGGCGGGAAAGTGCACGCCGGCACTGAGCAGATCCATGGAAATGGCCAACTGATGTCCTGGCGCCACCCGGATCAGGGCACAGTCATCACCAATGCCCAGAGAGCAGGCGCCCCCGACTTCGGCGCGCAAGCCCGGCTGGTCGAAGTAACGGGCGATGATGTCGAATTCGGAATGGGACAAGGTCTCGGGGCCTGTTCACGCTTGACGGCTGGTTGGGAAGATTAGTCCTGGCCATGGGCCGCTGGCAATAATGCCCGCTAGCGGGCATTGACCTCCAGGGCGCGGAGTTGTTTCGCGGCCTTGTCCAAGACGCCGTTGATGTATTTATGGCTGTCGGTGGCACCAAAGGTACGGGCCAGATCGACGCACTCATTGATCACCACGCGATAGGGCACGTCCAGGCGCTCGCCGAGTTCGAAACAACCCAGGCGCAGGATGGCGTGTTCCACCGGGTTGAGATCGCTGACGGCACGATCCAGCAGGGGTGCCAATTGGGCATCCAGTGCCACCGCCTTGCGGCCAACACCGTTGAAGATTTGATGAAAAAACTCCCAGTCGATCTTGGCCTTGTTATCAGCGCGGAACTGGGCCTCGATTTCATGCAGGGGGCTGTCGGACAACTGCCACTGATACAGGGCCTGGACCAGCAGGTTTCTGGCCTTGCGGCGCTGGGCGGTGCGGGGCTTGCCCGCTGTCAATTGGGAATCGGGTAGCATGGCGGGTTCCATCAGGCTTCGAGCTTCCTCATGACACTGACCATTTCCAGCGCGGTCATGGCGGCGTCGGCACCCTTGTTGCCAGCCTTGGTGCCGGCCCGTTCGATGGCCTGCTCGATGCTATCCACGGTGAGCACGCCGAAGGCCACTGGCACCTGCTGTTGCAGACTGACCTGCCCCAAGCCCTTGGCGCATTCTCCCGCCACATAGTCGAAATGGGGGGTGCTGCCGCGAATCACCGCGCCCAGGGCGATGACGGCGTCATAGTTGCCGGACTGGACCGCCTTTTGCGCCACCAGCGGCAGTTCGTAGGCGCCTGGCACCTTGATGACCGTGATATTGGCGGCCGCCACCCCGTGGCGACGCAGAGTATCGATGGCGGCGGCCTGCAGACTGTCCACCACGAAGCTGTTGAAACGGCCCACCACCAGCACAAAGCGGGCATCCGCCGCGCCGAAGTCACCTTCGATGGTCTTGATTTCGCTCATGTCTTGCTTCCTTCCACTTGTGACTCAGTTCTGGGCTTCGCCCGGTTCCTCGCAATTGATGTACTCGACGATTTCCAGGTCGAAACCGGAAATCGCATACTTGGTGGGATAGCTCATCAGGCGCATCTTGCCGACGCCGATGTCGCGCAATATCTGTGAACCGGTACCCACCGTCAGGTAGCTGCCGGGGCGGCTCGGCTCAGGCATATTGCCATCGCTCGACTCATGGAACTGTTCCAGTTGTTCCGCCACATCGGCGCTGCCGCGCTCGTTGGCCAATACTACCACAACCCCCTTGCCTTCCCGGTTGATGCGGTCCATGGCGCGATGCAGGGACCAACTGGGCCGCAGCGGATTGAACACGCCCAGCAGATCGCGCAGGGTGTTGGTGACCAAGACCCTGGCCAAGGTGGGTTCCTCGGGCCGGATATCGCCCTTGACCAGGGCAATGTGGGTCTGGTCGCCATCCTTGATCAGATCCCGGTAGCAATAGACCTCGAACTCACCGTACTCGGTCGGCAAGCTGTACTTGCTGATGCGCTCGATG
>JBJHAY010000202.1:0-6726 GCA_050485205.1 Gammaproteobacteria bacterium | reverse complement strand
GGACGGAAACAAGCGAGGACTGTCTGAGGAGCGCAGCGACGAGTTCCGCAGCGCCGTCCTGGCGATGCTCGGAGGCTGAAGGCGGGGGGAAGCCAACACCGCTCCCCGGCCACCACCAAACGGTGGGAACCACCCAAAGAAGCCAACCACCAAACGGCAGGAACCACCCCAACAAACAACCACCAAACGGTGGGAACCACCCCAACAAACAACCATCCAACAACCAACAAAGGGCGGGAATCACCCCTACAAAAGAGCCCGCCACCCAGCCACCCCAAGCCCCACAGGATCAAACAACTGACGCCGATAAGGTGGCAAAGAATCAAGAATCTGCCGCCCATAAACCTTCTTGTGCAGCCGCTCATCAAGAATGGTAATGCAGCCCGTATCACTCTCCGAACGCAGCAAACGACCACTGGCCTGCACCAACCGCAGGCAGGCCTCCGGCACACTGATCACCGAGAACGAATTCTGCCCCTGGGACTTCACCCACTCCCCCAAGGTAGCCTCCACCGGATCATTGGGCACCGCAAACGGAATCTTGGCGATCACCACATGGCGGCAATGCTCCCCCGGCAGATCCACACCCTCCGCCAGACTCGCCAGGCCAAAGATCACACTGCCCTCGCCCGCCGCCACCCGCTCCCGATGCAAGGCCAACAACTGCTGCTTGCCATGATCATCCTGACACAACACCCGCTGTGCCAGGGCCGGTTCCAGACCCGCCAGCACATCCTGCATCTGGCGCCGGGAACTGAACAGCACCAGGGACGCCTCCGTGGGCTCCAGGATCACCGGCAGGATGTCGATGATGGCCTGGGTATGCCCCTGACTGTTGCCGGGATCGAAGCCACGCTTGGGGATCATCAGGCTGGCTGCCGCGGCATGATCGAAGGGGCTGGGAATGCGGGTGAAACGGCTTTCCTGGTGTAACCCAGCGCGCATTTGCAGAAAGTCGAAATTGCCCAGGGCAGTGAGGGTGGCGGAGGTGAGCACGGCGGCAAAGCAGTTTTCCCACAAACTGCCACGCAGGGCATCGGCAGCCAGCACCGGACTGCAGGAGAGCCCGATTTCCCGCTCCGAAGCCTGCCCACTGAAGCTGATCCAGCGGGCACAAGGGGCACTGCCGGGCAGATCCTCGCGCCCGAATACCTGCCACAGACCAGCCGCGGCCTGAGCCCTGGTGAGCATGCCCCCCACCACCGGAAACCAGTTCTCCGCCGTCTGTCGGTCGATCTCGCCGGCCTCCGCCTCCATATTCTTGCGCACCTGCTCCTGCAAGCGCTCCAGTGCCTGGGCCAGGTTGCCGAACCCGGCATGGAGTTGGTGGCACACTTCCCGTAACTCATCCGGAATCAAGCCACCCTTGAAGGTATATTGCAGCAGATCCCGGCCACCCCCCTCTTCCGCCTGACTCTCGAACTGCTCGAATACAGGTACATGCTCCTCCATACTGGCCCGGGCCGGGGCCAGAGCCAGGCTGGTTTTCTCAACCGCCGTGGCCAGGGTGCCTTCCATGCCGGCGTCGGACAACAGCCGTGCCAGCAGGGCCGGCATCTGCTCCAGCCACTTGAGGCTGGCGCGCAGGCGCAGAAAATGGGAGAAGTGGTTGGTGGCTTTCACCGGCAGATGGTGGGCTTCGTCGAAAATGTAGATGGTGTCCTCCGGCGCCGGCAGGATCACGCCGCCACCCAGGCTCAGGTCCGCCAGCACCAGGTCATGGTTGGCAACAATGCAATCCACCTTCTGCAGGTTCTCCCGGGCCCGGAAGAAGCAGCAATTGCTGAAGTGAGAGCAGCGGTTGCCGGCACACTGGCCATGATCCACGGACACACCGCGCCACACCGGGTCTTCCAGCACCTCGGGCCAGTCATCGCGATCGCCCTTCCAGCGCTGTCCGGCCAGGGCCTCCAGCATCTCCTGATAGAGGGCAAGATCGGTGGCAGTGGGGTCTTCCAGCGCCAGGCCATGTAGATCCAGCATGGCCTGCTGACTGTCACTGCCACGCAGGGCATTGTCGAGTTTGGAGAGACACAGGTAGCGGGCGCGGCCCTTGGCGAGGCTGAAACTGAAGTCCATGCCGCCGTGCAGGCGCAGATCCGGCAAGTCCTTGTAGAGAATCTGTTCCTGCAGGGCGACGGTGGCAGTGGCCAGCACCAGCTTCTTGTCCAGATGGCGGGCCATGGCAATGGCGGGGATCAAGTAGGCCAGGGTCTTGCCGGTGCCGGTGCCGGCCTCGATCACGCTGATGGGAGGCAAGGCTAGGGTCTCTTCCTCTGCCTGACCCAGTTGACACTCCTCGGCCAGGGAAAGGGTGCGGGCGATTTCAGCGATCATCAGTTTCTGGCCCTGCCTGGGCTTGAGACCACGGCTTTCCAGAAAGCTGCTGTAGGCGCGCTGCATGGTGGTTTTGACGCTGTCGGGCAGCATGGCTCGCTCCTACAGGGGGGTGGTTCTGCCGCCCTACAGGGGCTGGTTCAATTGGGCCAGTACCGGGTTGGCGTACATGCGCAGCAGATAAGGCCGCAGGTGTTCCGGGCAGGAAGCCAGTCTAGCTTCAAATTCGGCTCTTTTCCTGTTTACCACCTCCTCGCTGACCCCCATCCGCTGGAACAGTTGCTGAAAATCCATGGCTCCAGGCTGTACTTTTTCCAGGGCCAGGTAATTGCTGAGATGAAGACGGTAGTTGGCCCGCACCTGCCGATCGATGGCCTGGACGATGTGATCGGCAGTGGCGTCATCCGCCACTTTCAGCAAGGAGCCAAAGGCCACATGAACATCTCCCTTGTTGCCGATCATGCCATGGAGAATGCTCTGCACGTCACTTTCCTCGGTCTTGTGGAAGGCGCCAGTGGTATCAATGGCATGCAACTCCTCGGCCTTGGCAACATCACAGGGGTCGTACTCGTAGGAGATGGCCACTGGCACCACCCCCAGGCTATTGAAGGACTGCCCCAGCGTCCGCGGCTGTTCCCGGTCCTTTTCGGCCATGTGCAACATCTTGATCACCGCCGGCTCAGTGCGATCGTTGCCGTCCTTGGCCCGGCCCTCGCGCTGGGCGATCCAGACATTCTGGCCACTTTCCACGCAGTGGTGGATGTAGGCGGAAAGTTGCTTGCTGGCCTTGAGGATTTCGCGCCCATGAAGGCCACGCTTGACGATGAAACTCTTGTTCAGCCGCATCAAATCGGCAATAAAGGGCTTTTTCAGCAGATTGTCGCCAATGGCGATCTGCAGTGTGTCGTAGTGCTGGTGGTAGAGCATGTAGTTCACCAGGGCGGGGTCCATGGTGATGTCGCGGTGATTACTGATGAAGAGGTAGCTGGTGCTGGAATCCAGATGCTCCAGTCCGGCATGGGTAAGACTGGTGGTGGTGGTTTCTATCAGCTTGTTGAGATATTTCTCGATAACCGCCTGCATTGAGGCAATGTCATTGACCCCCTGTAATTCCCGTCTCAGTCCCATGCGCACCAGCCGTGCCATGATACCGGGCAGCAAGCGATAAAGTCTGGGATAACGAAACTTGGCCAGAGCCCTGGACAAATCCAGGCCGCTCAACAGGCGGTCCAATACCCCCCGCACTTCGTGATCATGATAGGGCCTGATGTCTTCGAAATCTGCCATGTGTCTCCGATTATGCCTGCGCCGTATTCCGTACCTGATGGTGCGGGCCGGCCGAAGGGGGCGATTTTAAATCAGGCGGCGGGTAATTGGAAAACTTCCTTGCTGTATCAGTGGCATGACTCAAACATGAGATGGAACCGCCTGGTGACGCAGGGCCATGAAAACCCGGACTACAGTTCCACCACCATCAACCACAGGGAGATCAGCAGGGCAGCGACCAACACCAGTTGGGTGAACCAATGGCTGATGAATGCGCCCAACCAACGTCGCTGAGCATTCATGTACAGCAGCAGACCGGCCACCAGGGGAATGAACAGCGCCCCGGTCACCGCATACAGCACCACGATCCATACCGGCCGGTCCAGCCCCCACAGCAACAGCATGGGTGGCAGCGCCAGGAATCCCAGATAGGCGCGATAGGGCAGACTGCGGGTGATGCCCTGTTCCACGCTGAAGCTGATATTGCACCGCATCCGCAGGACATAGTTGGCAAACAGATAAGGCACACCCTGCCACACACCGAGCATGGAACTGAAGGCAGCCCCCCAGAAACCCACCAGGAAGCACCACTTGCCGTACTCCCCCACCACCCCTTGCAGGTGGTCCGCCACCGCCAGCGCCATCTCATTGCCATCCACCACCTCAGGGTCGATGCCGGCAGTCACCAGCATGATGCCAATGCCGAAGAAGGCCGCCAGGCTGTAGGCCAGGGCCAGATCAAAGCGCACCTCGGGCAAGTGCCTGACATCATGCCAGCCGGCCTCGCGCATCCAGTAGCCATAGCTCATGATGGTGACGCTGCCACCGACGCCGCCGATCACCCCCACCACATAAGTCAGGCCGTTGCTGGGCACCTCGGGAATCAGCAGGCCGTCGAGAATCTCCCCCAGTGGTGGCAGCACCTGTACCGCCGTGGCCACCACCGCCAGGAACATCATGGCGATGAACACCTTCATCACCCGTTCCAGCCACACGTAGCCCCCCAGCAGCACCAGCGCCACCGCCAACAACGAATGCACCATGCCCCAGGCAGTCACCGACAGTCCAGGGAACATGGCATGGGCGGCCAGACCGGTGGCCGCCATCAACGCGGCGGCCACCATCACGCTCCACAGCAGCAAGTAGGCCATGAAGTACCAGGAAACGAAACGAGGCAGATGCTCGATCCAGCCCTCCAACAGGGTCTTGCCGGTGACCAGCTGCCAGCGCGCCACGCCCTCGTTGATGAAGTACTTGAGAATGGCGCCAATCACCACGGCCCAGATCAGTTCGGCGCCGAACATGGCCCCGGCCACCGAGGACGCCACGATGTCCCCGGCTCCCAGGCCAGCGGCGGCCACGACGATACCGGGACCGGTTTTTTTCAGCATGTGGAGCAGACCGTTGCCGCTGGCGCTCATGATGGACTCCTGGTGGTCATGGTTCTGCCGTGGCAGGCGCGGACAGGTCAAGTTCAGTGGTCAGTTCGACGGCATACTGCTGCAGCTCATCCAGCAAGGCTTGCCGCGCGGGATCGGCGCTGCCCCTGGCCTGATTCAAGGCCTGTTGAAATTGCATCAGCGTCAGTCCCGGCCCGGCCTCGCTCAATCGCTGGCGGCACAAGGCATGCCAGCGCTGCCTCTCCTCCTGGCTCAAGGAGGCAGGAAAATTACGGGCGCGGTAGCGGAACAGCATTTCCGGCAGTCGCGGGTCACGGAACGGCAGTTTGGCGCTGGCCAATTGTGCCGGGGCCATGTAGGGCACCTTGGCGATCAGGGACTTGTCCTGGGGAGAAAAGAAGCCTCCACTGTACAGCATCAGATCCGGATCAGTCACCGGCGCCACCTCCTGTTCCGACTCGAAGACAGCACTGATGCGGCGTTCCAGTTCACGGCTTGCCAGCAACACCTGCCGATGCCCCATGGCCGCCTCCAGATCAATCCCATGGCGCTCGCGGCTGGCCGCATCCAGCACGCCGAGGGGCGCCAACACCGGGCACTTGTTGAGATGCACGGTCTTGAGGGCAATGCGTTCCGCGCCTTCTGGCAGGTCCTCGCGGCGGGTGAACAAGCGCTCCCGGATCGTCTCCACATCCCAGTCAAGCCAGGCCGCCGGATCCACCGACAGATCATAGACGATGATCCCATTGCTGTTGCGCGGATGACGTGCCAGCGGCATCACCACCGCCAGGCAGCCCCGGCTCGCCGGATACATGCTGGACACGTGCAACAGTGGCGTCCGCTCACGCAGGTCCAGCAGCGGGGCCAGGGCATTCTTGTGGCGGTGCTGATAAAGATAGTCATAGAGCCGGGGCTGGGCCTGTTTCACCAGGCGCGCCACGGCAATGGTGGCGCGCACGTCGGAGAGGGCATCATGGGCATCCTCATGACCGATGCCATTGGCGACAGTGAGATGCTCCAAACGAAAACTGGGTGTGCCATCCTCGTGGCGGGGCCAGTTGATACCTTCCGGCCGCACCGCATGGGTGAGGCGCAACATGTCGATGATGTCCCAGCGGCTGTTGCTGTGTTTCCATTCCCGCTCATAGGGATCGTGGAAGCAGCGGTACAGCAAGTGGCGGGTGACCTCGTCATCGAAGCGGATATTGTTGTAGCCAGCAACGCAGGTGCCGGGCTGAGCGAACTGTTCAAGAATACGGCCGGCGAACTCGGCCTCCACCATGCCTTTCGCGGCCGCCTCGCGCGGGCCGATGCCGGTGACCAGGCAGGCCTCGGGATGGGGCAGGAAGTCGGGGCTGGGCTTGCAGTAGATAACCAGGGGATCATCGATCTCATTGAGATCTTCATCGGTGCGGAGGCCGGCGAACTGACAGGGGCGGTCGCGCCGGGGATCGCTGCCGAAGGTTTCGTAGTCGTGCCAGTAGAGAGTCTTGTCGCTCATCGCGCCAAGTCTACGTGCATCCGGGGGCTGGGGCCACCCCGATGCTTGCTTCCCATGTGGTCATGCGGGCTTGGGTGCGCCATTGATGTGAGCTTGTGGCTCCTGTGGTGTGGGCTTGTGGCTCCTGTGGTGTGGGCTTGTGGCTCCTGTGATGCAGGATTAGTGGCATGGGGCTGGGTGTTGGGTGGGGGGTGCCAAAAGCGCCGTGAATCCATCCATGGA
>JBJHAY010000201.1:0-6783 GCA_050485205.1 Gammaproteobacteria bacterium | reverse complement strand
GCCCACGGAAAAGCCGTTGGAGGTAGCCGGGGTGTCGGCATCGGCAGTGCGCCCGTCCATCCATATCCGGCGCGGGGAATTATGTTCCACGTAGAGAAACAGATAATGATTGCCCGCGTCATAGATGCTCATGTTGTAAGGGCTGCCGAAGAGACGCGGCAAACCCAGGGAAATGCAGCGCAGGGCGGGATCATCGAAGCGGGTGAGGCTGTCCCGCAAGGCCCTGCCCTCCGGGGTATAAGGCGTGGGCTTGGGCTCCAGGTCATCCACAGTGACACGGAATTTGTAGCGATTGGTCCAATTGCCACTGATGTCGAAGGGATGGGATGAATTCACTTGCGCAAAACCATAGTCACCATCGGTGCTGGCATAGACCACGTTGCCCTCGTCGCGGACATTGGCCCGGGCCGCGCCGGGCACATTGCCATAAGCGCGGCCATCCGCCAGCTGCACGCCACGAATGAAGATTTTTTTGGCACCATCGCGGCCCAATTGCCCCTCCACCGTGACCACGTCTCCCACTTGCACGCTGTCCGCCATCCAGCCCAGTGGTCGCAGCGCGGTGACACTGGACGCCTGCAATTCCCATGACTCCACCGCACCATCAGCGCCGGCGACATCGATGTAGTAGCGCACGTGGGGATTGGCGAAACGGACCTGGGTAACCACTCCGCTCAGCTCTCCATGAAGGTCGGCGTCGAACTCGGAAGAAAAGGAATGATGGCCATTTACCGCGCCCGGCACCATGGCAGTGATAGCCAAAAACATAAGTTCTGATATTTTTTTCTTCATTTTTGCGTCACCCACCTCTAATCGAAAAACTGCACTGATACCCGAAAAACCCTGATATTACCGGGGTGCAAGGCTTCATCCAAGTGTTTTCAAGCGCATGCCGCGCCCATGGCAGGCCCCCTGGGGCGAGTGGCATGCCCGCAACTGCCTGGGCTAGACTTTGGATCATTTTGCCTTAACGACCGATCAGGAGAAGAAATGGAAGCGTTTCGCAACATACTGGTGGGCATCGACATTGATGCCAAGGGAGAGTTGGCCGCCGGCAGCTGTTCCGCGCTGGAGCAGGCCTTGCAACTGGCCCGGAAAACCCAGGCCACACTGACTTTGATGCACGTGATTCACATCGTGGACAACCGCTATGAAGTCATGAGCGAACAACCCGCCATCACGGCGGAGTTGAAGCAGCAAGCAACAGCACTTCTGCAAACCCTTGCCGCCCAAGGTTCTGGACTCGACATCAAGACCAAGGTGGTGGAAGGTTTGCACTGGCGTGAACTGATCCTGGAAGTCCTGCGTGCCAACCACGACCTGGTCATTGTCGGCACCCGTGGCCGCGGCGTCGCTGGCCGTGCCCTGTTCGGCAGCACCGGCAACCGCCTGTTGCGCAACTGCCCCTGCCCGGTCTGGTCAATCAAGCCCATGGACAAAGACCGCTTCGACAACCTCCTGGTTGCCCATGACCTGACAGAAGTCGGACAACGGGCCTTGAGCCTGGCTGCCGGCATCGCCAAGCTGCAAGGCACACGCCTGCATGTGTTGCATGTGATGGAACACCCTGAAACCAAGCGCTTCCTCGGCCATATCGCCGAAGAGGAAGTCAGCCGCCGCGAGCAGGTTGCCCGCGCCGCCATCGAAGAGCAGTGCAAGGCACTGAAGCTGGATAACCCCGCCGGCATCACCGTCGTCAGTGGTGATGCCTACACCGAAATTCTCTCCTACGCGAGACAGAACGATGTCGACCTGCTGTGCATGGGCACGGTGGCCCGCAGTGGTCTGGCCGGCCTGATCACTGGCAACACCGCGGAAAATGTGTTGCCGTGGGTGACCTGCTCCCTTATCGCCATCAAGCCCGAGGGTTTCGTTTCGCCGCTGGCGCAAAACTGAAGCCATGCCGTGGCTGGAAGTCCAGCCACGGCATGCCGCAAGCGCGCATATTCCCATTCGTCAAAGAGAGTCATTGATCAACCATGAAAAATTCTGCCGCAGAAAATTCACAAACCCCACCTGGGGGTGACCCCCTTGCCCTCACCGGCCGCTTCGCCGGGGGGCTGCTGAACGACATCCGTCGCCGACTGCCATTCTATGCCAGCGACATCCGCGAAGGCTTCAGCATGAAGGTGCTGGCCTCCGTCGCCTTCCTGTTCTTTGCCTGTCTGGCCAACGCCGTGGCTTTTGGTGGTCTCAACAGTATTCTCACCGGGGGCGAGATCGGCACCACTGAGATGATCGTGGCTACTGCCATTGGCGGTATCGTCTTCGCCCTGTTCTCGGGACAACCCCTGACCCTGCTGGGGGGCACCGGTCCCATCGTCATCTTCACCGGCCTGCTGTACGCCCTGTGTCAGCAACAGGACCTGCCGTTCCTGGCGGTCTATGGCTGGGTTGGACTCTGGTCCGGCTTGTTCATGATCATCCTGGCGGTTACCGACGCCAGCGCCCTGATGCGCTTCTTCACCCGCTTCATCGATGAAATCTTCGCGGTGCTGGTGGCGGTTATCTTCGTGGTGGAAGCCCTCAATTCCATGCTCAACCCCTTCATGCAGGAACCTCGGGACGACAGTCTGGCGCTCATGTCGCTGGTGCTGGCCCTGGGCACCTACATGCTGGCACGCAGCTTCAAGATGTTTCTGCAGACCCGCTACCTGCGCCGCGGCATCCGCGAGTTCGTGGCCGACTTCGGCCCCGCCATCGCCATCGGCCTGATGACTCTGTTCGCGCTCTGCCTGCCCGACATCCAGGTGGAACGCGCAGCGATCCCGGAAGAATTTGGCACCACCACCGGCCGCCCCTGGATGGTGGACCTGTTCGAAGCTCCCATGTGGCTGATTCTGGCCTCCGCCGGTCCCGCCCTGCTGGTGACGGTGCTGCTGTTCCTTGACCAGAACATCACCACCCGCCTGGTCAACAGCCCCCAACATGCCCTGCGCAAGGGCCCCGGCTACCATCTGGACCTGGCCGTGGTGGGACTCATCACCGCTGTCTGCTCGGTGTTCGGCCTGCCCTGGATCGTGGCCGCCACCGTCCACTCCTTGAACCACGTCAAGAGTCTGGCCACCACCCAGACCAAGGGCTCCAAGGAGCGCATCATATCGGTGCGGGAAACCCGCATCTCCGGTCTCAGCATTCACATCATGATCGCGGGTTCCATATTCCTGCTGCCGCTGATCAAGGCCATTCCCATGGAAGTGCTGTTCGGCCTGTTCCTGTTCATGGGACTTTCCACCCTCAATGGCACCGACTTCTTTGATCGCATGAAGCTCTGGGTCACCGATCCCAGCCGCTTCCCCAACAATCACTACGTGAAGAAAGTGCCGATGAAAATCATCAATATCTTCACCCTGGTGCAGTTGGTGAGCCTGGTGGTGCTGTGGGTTCTGAAAAGCAGTTCGCTCGGCATCCTATTCCCGCTGCTGATCGCCCTGCTGGTGCCGCTGCGGCTGATGCTGGGGCGCTGGATCGCGCCGGAACATCTTGAACTGCTGGATGCGGAAGAAGAGGAAGACGAGCATCTGGACGATGCCAACATGGGCGATCTCAGGCCCTAGCCCGGATACTGCAGCAGTCTTCCTGCCGAGACCATCCCAGCCGGTGGCAGGAAGACTGGTATCAGGTTCAGGCTGATACTGTATCCACTTCGACAAAAAAAGCCCCGCGCTCGGAATTCCTGATCGCGGGGCTTTTTTGTGTGTCCTGCCTTGTTTCCAATGCCGGAACAGCAAGCAGCTTGCTGCCCTTGCTTGCGGCATTCACTCAAGGGTTGGCGGTATCCATCAACTCCTGGGTTTCCACCCCGGAACAGATCAGGGGCAGCAGTTGGTCGAAGGGAGCCAGCACCAGGGTTCTGGTGGGCACCACCCAGGGCTCCGTCAGCACTGCCGGATCATGAACGGTGGCATCCACCACCAGGGTATTGGCATCCGGGCGCTGGTAACGTTCCACGATGCGCAATTGGTCGGAATGGAACGACACCCTGCCCTCCGCGAAGAGCCAGGTGTCGTCGGTGAAATTACGGACATCCACCACAAAGGTATCACCGTCCCAGTGCCCCACGGCATCACCCCGGTAGGACGGGGGCACCACCCGATGCTCGCGGCCATCAGTGGGTATCAACTGATAGTTGTGGAAGGTCTCCGACATGAACACCATCATGTCCGGAGTGGAAATGATCTGACCCAGGGTGCCCACGTCGAACAGTCTCACGCTGAGAGTGGCAAAGGCGGTGGGACGGCATTGCAGGGTGGGATCATCCTTGTCGCTGAGGGTCGCCGCATGTTCCGCCGCCCAGGGCTGGTAGAGGCTGGTGAAGTCAGTCGGCGGTGGCATGGGGCCGCTGCTGCTGGCATAACCGGGGCTGCCGAGATCCCCCCCGGTCCACCACACACCACTCAGATCCGGACGGCCATCGGCCATGCGGGGTGTCTCGCCAGAAGACTCCTGACCCAATGCCGGAGTGGTCATCAGGGCCGCAGCCAGCATGGTATTCAAGCCGAGGCTGAAGCCCTGGCGGAAAGTCTTGTTCGTGCTCATGGCATTCCCCATCATGCTCACCTCGCCGCCGGGCCTTCCTGCGGCCCGAACATGCCATAGACGGTACCATCGCTGGTCACCAACTCCCGCAGCATGCCATTATTGGAGCCATTGCGAGCACGAAAGCCAGTGATCTTGACCGTGTCGCCGGTCTTGATCACCTGTGGCGAATAGCCATTGCGGATCATGCCACTGGGCGTGCCGGCCTCGAATGACCAGCGCACGGTCTCGCCCTCCTGCTCCACGTCGAGGAAGAAGAATGAGTGGGGATTGGTAAGGCGCACATCCGCGATCCTGCCTTCCACGGTGACGGACTGTTCCAGGTTGTAGGCGGCGGCGAATGAGTGATGCGCGGGAGCGGTGGATGCCGCGGCCATCAATACCAGGCCGGCGGCACAAGCCTTGAGAATGGGTTGTTGCATGGGAATTCTCCTCTTGGATCTGGCCTTCTTCCCTGAAGGAATGTTGGAATTCTGTCAATCTTGACGAAATTCTACCGGATAAGCCAAGGTATACTAGACCAGAAGGGCTTAAACTCAGTTATACACTGTGCTTCAATTCAACATTAAAAACAATGAAGGAGTCAGATCATGCCCCGCCGCCCGCTGCCATCCCTGCTTGCCACCACCGTCGCCCTGCTCATGGCCAGCGGTGTCAGTCTCGCCCAACCCCCCGGGATCACCATGGAAATGATCAACACCACGCTGCCGCTGGAGGGCGCGCCCCTGGCAGAGCCTGGTGCCTATGCCGTGACTGGCGAAGCCGCCCACGAAGCACCGGGTTATCATCTCTACCGCCCCGCTGATTTATCTCCCTTTCCCGCCTCTGACAACCTGCCAGTGATGGTGTGGGGCAATGGCGGCTGCGCCATCGAAGGCACCCGCTACGGTGAGTATCTCGGCACCATTGCCTCCCATGGCTTCCTGGTCATCACCACCACCGCTGTCGACGGTGGCGCCGAGCGCCAGGACGCGGAATTGCTGCGGGCCGCCATCGACTGGGCCGAAACCGAAAACGGCCGCGCCGGTTCACCCCTCAACGGCAAGATCGACACCAGCCGCGTCGCGGTGATGGGTCAGTCCTGCGGTGGCTTTCTTTCCATCACGCTGGGTACCGATCCCAGAGTCGGCACCATCGGCGTATTCAATTCCGGCGTGCAGCCTCCCGCCACCGATGCCCTGGCCCAATTGCACGGCCCGGCTTTGTTCATCAATGGCCATGAGGTGGACTTCATGATGGATGCCTCCCACGACAATTTCCAACTGATCAGTCATGTACCGGCATTTTATGGCGCCCGCCACAATGCCGGACATACCGCCACCGTCTATCATCCAGGCGGCGGCGAATATGCCAACGTGGCGTCCAACTGGCTGCGGTATCACTTCAAGGGAGATCAGGAGGCGGGCCGGATGTTCGTGGGACAGAACTGCAGCCTGTGCACCAATCCCAACTGGGAGACGGATGCCAAAGGTCTCTAAAATCAGCCTGTAATGCAGCCCACGGCCTGTTGCAACATCATGCAAGGGGCTGTGGACTGGCCACTGTGCAATGCCTCACTTCCAACACCACCCGGATGCAATCCGCGCCCCCTCGGCCATGGCTTGCAATTTCAGCCACACCACCTGGGGGTCAACCGCCGCCTGGCCCACATGGATGCTGAAACCACAGTCCGAGCCGGCCATGACATTTTCCCTGCCCACCAGGTCGGCGTAGCGCTTGATGCGCTGGGCGATGAGTTCCGGATGCTCGACGTAGTTTGACTGGCTCTCCACCACCCCCGGACAGAGAATCTTGCCTTCCGGCAGCTTCACTGTCTCGAACAAGGCCCACTCGTGATTGTGGCGCGGGTTGGCGGCCTCAAACAGAATGGTGGCGGGCCGGGCCTGGAACACGATGTCGATGATGTCCGCCAGCTTCATGTCACAGTGGTGAGGGCCGCCGTAGTTGCCCCAGCACAAATGCATGCGCAACTGCTCGGGGGGGATATTGGCCACGGCGTGGTTCAGTGCTTCCACATGAAGGGAGGCACGACGCCGGAAGTCTTCCAGGCTCACTCCCTTGGAATTCATGTGGCGGCCCATGGCCAGGTCGGGACAGTCGATCTGCAAGGTAGCGCCGGAGGCGGCAATCATCTCGTATTCCACCTTCATGGCCTCGGCCAGGGCAAACACATATTCCTCGTGACTGGGGTAGTACTCGTTCTTGAAGAACAGGGCGGCAATGCCGGGCGAGGCTGAGCTGAAA
>JBJHAY010000200.1:0-6802 GCA_050485205.1 Gammaproteobacteria bacterium | reverse complement strand
GGAGTAATGAGGGGCACATGGATGTGCCGCCATCGGCCAAAGGTCAATGCAAGGCATCAGTAACCCTGGCTGGAAAAGTCCACCGTGAACACTTTGTCGGTCACCCGCTCCACGGCGGTTTCGACGCGACCATCCGCATGCAGGTCAAGCCAGCGGTAGCCTGGGTTGAGACTGTCCACGGTAAAGTCATCATTTTCCGGATGGAACTGTATGCAGGTGGAAGGACATGCCAGCATTCTCACCCCCTTCCAGACCCTGTCATACTCCTGATGGATGTGGCCCCAGAGTATACACTTGATGCTTTGGTAGCGCTGCACCAAGGCAAGGAACTCTTCTTGATTTTGCAGGCTATGACGCTGCAACCAGGCAGCTTTGACCGGCAGGGGATTGTGGTGCAGACACACCAGGATGTGTTGATCATGCCGGCCGGCCATGGACTCGGCCATCTGCTCCAGAAACTGCAACTCGCCCTGATCAAGACGACCGTGGATCTCCCCCTCAACCCTGCTATTGAGCATCAGCACCAACCAGTTACCCAACTGCAGGCTACGTCTCAGCGCTGGATGCTCCTCGCCCAGGGCATCACGCATGTGTTGGGGTTTGTCATGATTGCCCGGTATCCACAGGGAGGATGAGACCAATCCAGAGATGGCTTGATCAAAACGTCGATAACTGCTTGCTGAGCCGTCCTGGGAGATGTCTCCTGTGCAAAGCACGGCCTCGAAACGGGGGTGTTGCCGCTTGACCAGTTTCAACACCTCGGCAAGACTTTCGTCACAATCCATGCCCAGCAAGGCGCCCCCTTCCCTGGCCGCCAGATGGGAATCGGTCACTTGAATCAAGCGCAAGGCGGAGCCTCCACTCTTGACCGAAGCTTGCGAGCCAATATGATCAGCGTTTGCCACTGTGCATCATTCTCCCGGCGCGGACAGTTGTCCTGGTGCGGGCGGACTGTCAGATACAGCCCGCCTCGGCAAAATCGCTCCCCGCGTGCATGCCCCTTGCCAAGCACAGGGTCAGCCATTCGGCGAGCAGTTTATTCAATTGTTCTTTTTCATCCGGATAATACACAAAATCCTCGCAAGCCAACGGCAGCATTTCACAGCGGTAGTGTTCCTGATATGCCGTGACTTCGGCGGTGCTGGCATCATGGTAGAGCCTGACCAGCATTCGCGGTGGCGCCATTCCCAATGGCGGGTAACCAAGGCCATTCTGCCTGATGCTGATGGTACTGGTATATCGAAACCGTTCCACCACTTCCAACTCCACGGTACTGAAACCTTGATCTCCAATTGGCAAGGCCAGAACCCGCCTGCTGCTGGCACCGGCATCCGGCAGCAGCTTCAGGAGGCGGATGTAGTTGGTATCGCAAACCGCCATGTGGGCGCCGAGATCAATACTGTGACGTCTTGCTCCAATCATCCTTTGTTTCTCACTTGTTCACCCGCCACGATTGAGTGCCCTGCAACTGGCTTCTCACCTTGTCCAGATTGATACGCAACCATTGCAGGGCGATGATGGCCATGGCATTGGCGATGCGACCAGAAGCCATCGCCTGCTCGGCCTGCTCGCGGCTCATGACCAGGACACGGATGTCCTCGTGTTCGTCACTGACACCATGGACGCCACCGACCCGGGACGCATCCACCGCGGCGCAAAACACCCACAGCTTTTCATCACTGCCACCAGGACTGTTGTAGTACTCGGTGATGGGGATGAGGTCGGCTATGTCCACATTGGCTTCTTCCCTGGCTTCCCTGACCGCGACCTCGCTAGGAGACTCGTTGGAGTCAATGATCCCGGCCACCAGTTCGATGGCCCAGGGGCCCCTCCGGGCATCATTCAGACAACCCACCCGGAATTGTTCGACCAGCACCACCTTATCCAAATCCGGGTCATATAACAAGACGCCCACACCCGGCTTCCTGCGCATCAATTCGCGCCGCATGGGTTGGCTCCATCCCCCCTGAAAAAGTCGATGTCTCAGCGTAATGGCCTCAATGGTCAGAAAGCCCTGGTGACAGATTTCCCGTGTCAGGACTTCCACGTCCTGCCTGCCCAAGCGATTTTCCTTCACTATATGTTTTCACCCCATGCGCGACACTAGGAAAAAATCCCAAACCAGCCGGGCCTGGGCCAAAATGCAAACTGCTTCACAAAGCCGGCGTACTCAAGCCCATCCCGGATTCTTCGAACACACACTGGCGCGGTCAACCAAGTTGGCACTGAACCTTTCATGAAGGATCAGCGTCTGCACTGGGTGATGCCGGAAGCTAAGCGCATTGTGTCAGCAAAAATGACCAGCGGGTCACTTTCCCCTGGCAAGCTGGCTACAGTCTGCTACAATGTGGCCGCTTTCCGTCGGGACCTGCGCAAAACCTTCCTTGCCCTTCCCCCCAGGCATTCCGATACACCGCAAGCATACCAAAGCGAACAGAGAGGTTCATGATATGAAGCGCGTAATCCGCCATGGCTCCCTCGTTGCCGCTCTGCTGGCAATGTTGGTCCCGTCCGCGCGCGCGGACGACCTGTGGGACATATTTACCCTAGCAGCAGAACGAGACCCGGAAATCCGCGAGGCCAGGGCCCGCTACAATTCCACCCACACCACCATTGCCCAGGGCTTGTCGCAATTGCTGCCCAATATGACACTCACGGGCAATACTTCCAGGGATACCACGGGTCCTACCGTTCCCACCCAGTTCGGCCCCGCCCATAGCTTTGCCAGGGGCTTCAACACCAAGGGCTATGGTTTGAGCCTGCGCCAGAATCTGATGAACTTTCAGGCCTGGTACAGTTTCAATGCTGCCCGCAACACCGATCGCATGGCCGCCACCCAGTTGGCCCAAAGTGAGCAGCAATTGATACTGCGCGTGGCGACGGCCTATTTCGATATTCTCAGGACCCAGGACAACCTCAATACATTCCGCGCAGAGGAAGAGGCCGCCCTGAGCATTCTCGAACAAACCAGGGAACGCTTCGAGGTGGG
Source organism: Gammaproteobacteria bacterium (assembly GCA_050485205.1). Classification (GTDB taxonomy): domain Bacteria; phylum Pseudomonadota; class Gammaproteobacteria; order Pseudomonadales; family Pseudohongiellaceae; genus JAVVEZ01. Next base: position 3,813 of record JBJHAY010000200.1, on the reverse strand, counting down.
ACTGGTGGCGATTACCGATGTTTACGACAGCCAGGCCAACTACGACCTTGCCAGGGTCAATCGCCTGGTGGAGGAGAACAACCTGGAACAAAGCATGGAAGCACTGGAGGCAATCACTGGGCGCAACCATCGCCTGATAGAACCTTTGCGAGAAGACTTTCCCATCGAAAGTGCGGATCCTTCCAGCCTGGAGGAATGGGTCAACATTGCCGAGGAAAACAACCTGGCGATTATCGCCGCCGCCTTTCAGTTGGAAGCAATGAGAGATGAGGCCAAGGCTGCCACCTCGGCCATGCTCCCCACCATGGAAATCGCTGCAGGCTATAACTGGGCACAGTCCGGCAACCCCCTCAGTTTTACCCCAAACCTGGCGGTGGAACGCACCAACATCACCCTCAACTTCTCCATGCCCCTGTACACCGGTGGTCTCAACAGTTCACGCAAGCGGCAGGCCTATTACAATCGTGACGCCAGCGAGGAAGTGCTGCTGCGCACCCGTCGCGAGGGGGTGCAAAGCACCCGCAACAACTATCGCAACGTGGAAACAGATGTGATTGCGGTTCAGGCCAGGGCACAAGCGGTCATCTCCGCCCAAAGCGCGCTGGAAGCCACGGAAATCGGTGCCGAGGTTGGCACCCGCAACATCGTCGACATCGTGCTGGCCCAGCGCACGCTGTTCCAGGCGCGCAGGGACTATGCCAACGCCCGTTACAACTACATCATCAACACCTTGAACCTGAAACAGGCCGCGGGCATCCTCAGCCCTCAGGATGTGATTGATCTCAACGAGTGGCTTGACTAACCATCGGTCGACAAGCGGCACGGGCACACAGCCCAAGCCCGGCGGGAACCGGCTCAACATGCGCGCCTTACTGAAGCGCATCTTGGGCCGGTTTTCAACCGATTGTCGGCAGCGGAGCAGCAAGGCAGAGGCTGTCAATCAGTGGGCAGATCCGCCAACAGTCTGACATAGTACAGCAGGCGGTCAGTAGCCCCGCGGTTGGTTTCCACCACGCGGCGCGCGTCCTCACCCATGGCCCGGCGCCGGTCTTCCGACTGGAACAGGCGGGTCACCAGATCGGCCAGTCCCTGCACATCCTGCACCACCGCCATGCCGCCACCTTCCAACAGCAGCTCACTGACGGCCTTGAAGTTGAACAATGACGGGCCGGTGATCACGGGCAATCCCAAGGCCGCCGGTTCGAGAATATTCTGACATCCGGTATTCACCAGGCTCCCCCCCACGAAGGCAATGTCGGCGGCAGCGTAGTAGCGCAGCATCTCGCCCATGGAGTCCCCCACCAGCACCGCATGATGCCCGAGACTGTCAGGCATGCTGCTGCGCCTTGCCACCGCGTGTCCGGCCTGTTGACACAATTCGACGGCAAGATTGAAGCGCTCGGGATGACGAGGCACCAGGATCATGAAAGCATCCGGCACCTGGTGAATGATCCGCTCGAAGGCCTCCAGTACCTTTTCATCTTCTCCCTCGCGGGTACTGGCGGCGATCAATACCGGGCGCCGGGCGCCAATGGCCTGACGCAGCAGGCCGCCTTCCGTGATCACCGTGTCGGGTATTTCCATGTCGAACTTCATGCTGCCGGTGACATGCATGCGCTCTGGGGGCAATCCCAATTCCAGGAAGCGCCGACCGTCCTCCCCGGACTGGGCCGCCACCATGTCGATATTTTCCAGCATGCCGCGCACAAAGCCTTTGAGAATGTGATAGCGGCGGCGCGAGCGCGCCGACATTCTGGCATTGGCCAGCAGGACGCGGATGCCATCCTCGCGGCACTGGTGCAGCAAATTCGGCCACAACTCGGTTTCCATCACCACCAACACCGCCGGCCGCACCTTGGCCAGAAAACGCTTGATGGCGCCCGGCAGGTCGAACGGTAGATAGAAATGCAGCACCTCATCACCAAACACGGCCTTTACCCGTTCCGTGCCGGTAGGTGTGGAAGTGGAGAAGGCGATACAAGTCTGTGGATTCTCTTCACGGAGCTTTTTCACCAGGGGCACGGCGGCATGGACCTCACCCACGGACACCGCGTGAAACAACACGCACCCGGGCCGGTCGGGAGCGCGGATGTCATCTCCATAGAAACCGAAGCGCTCACGCCAGCGCTCCCGGTAGGCAGGCACTTTCAGGGAACGCCAGCACAGGCGCAGCAAAACCACTGGCAGCAGGCTGTAAAAAGCCAGGCTATAAAGAAAACGATTCACAGGGACCTCTCAGGTCGGGCGACTATAGCGGAAGCCCTGTTGCATTGTCCATTTCGCCCCGGCGGCCATAGTGGCTATACTTGGCCGCTTACACCATGGCAGCCATCGCCATGGGTCAGCTATTGAGCCAGTCACCACCGCCCCGGTTCCATTGATGTCGAGTGCCATCACCACCACAGCAGACACCGTAGCAAAAGATATCGTCATCATTGGTGGCGGTATTGCCGGCCTTTGGTTGCTCAACCGGCTGGTGGCGACAGGCTATGACGCCGTCCTGCTGGACAATGCCGCCCTGGGCAGCGGCCAGACCATGCAATCCCAGGGCATGATCCACGGCGGCATGAAATATGCCTTGCGTGGCGCGGTCACCGGCGCCAGCGAGGCCATCGCCAGCATGCCCGCGCGCTGGCGTGCCTGCCTGGAAGGAGAGGGTGAGGTGGATCTGCGGGGTGAAACACCCCTGTCCCGGCAATACTACCTGTGGCCCACTGGTGCCACTGGCTCCAATCTCGCCGCCTTCCTTGGCAGCAAACTCCTGGCGGGCCGGGTGCGCCGCCTGCAAGCCGACGAGATGCCGGCCTTTTTCCAGCAGAGGATACCCAAGGCCCTGTACCAGTTGAATGAGTTGGTGCTGGACGTGCCGGCACTGGTCAGGCGTCTGGCGCAAGCCCATCAGGCTCGCATCCACCGGGTGGACTGGCAAGGCAATTGTCATTGGCAAGGTGGCGTGAATGACGCCACGCTGGCGCTGACACCCACTGCCGACTCCCCCGACCTCTGCCTCAAGGCCCGGCGCTTCGTTCTCGCCGCGGGCCAGGGCAATGCCGGCCTGCTGCGGGATCTGGCGCTTACCCAACCCGCCATGCAACTGCGGCCACTGCACATGCTGATGGTCAAGCATCGCCACCCGCATCCACTCTATCTGCACTGTGTCGAAGCAGGACACGGCGCCACCCCCGCCATGACCATCACCAGCCATCGCCACCGCGATGGGGATTACATCTGGTACCTGGGGGGCAGTATTGCCGAACAGGGCGTCGGCCAGCCGCCGGAGGTTCGCCAACAGGAGGCGGCGCAACGGCTGCGCACATGGTTTCCCTGGCTTGATCTGGATAAGGCCCAATGGCAGAGCCTGGAAGTGGCACGCGCCGAACCGGCCCAAGCCGATGGCGGTCGTCCCGACCATCCCTTCGTTGCCAGCCATGGCAACATCATGGTGACCTGGCCGGTGAAACTGACCCTGGCGCCTGCCCTCGCCGATGATGTCCTGAGCAGCCTCGCGGCCGCCGGCATCAAACCCGCGAGTGCGCCAACACCCCCCAACGCATTGGCCCGACTGCCCTTCCCCGGCATTGCCCCAGCCCCTTGGGAGGTAGCCTGGCCATGAGCTTCATGCGAGCCTTGCCCGGCAGCGACTTGAGCATCTCCGCCATTGGACTCGGCACCGTCAAGCTGGGTCGCAACCAAGAGGTCAAATACCCCACCGCGTTCGATTTACCGGACGACAGACAGGCAGCCAATCTGCTGGCCTTGGCCCAGGACCTGGGCATCAACCTGATCGACACCGCTCCAGCCTACGGCGACAGC
>JBJHAY010000199.1:0-6810 GCA_050485205.1 Gammaproteobacteria bacterium | reverse complement strand
GCCATGGCCCGACCGGTGCGAAGAAGCTCTTCGGGCGTTCTACCAGCATCATCCTGGACGGTTTGAAAAGGGTCCTCATCCTGATCTTCCTGCTGACTCAGCCCCAACCAGCCCCGAAAACGGTTTCTCACATTGTTGCGACGGTGCCAGTCCTGTATTCTGCTTTGCAATATGCGATGAAACAAGGGGCCCCATTCTTCCGGGTGATGCTGGCCGTACTTGTCCACCAGCTTGAACATCGCATCCTGCACTATGTCAAAGGCATCCTCGCGATTACCGGTGGCAAGCTGGGCGATACGGAAAGCCCTCCGCTCCACCCCAGCGAGAAATTGGTCCATTTCCAGGTTCTTGTCCAGCTGTCCACTCCCGAGGGGCTCGCCTACGAGACTTTCATCATATCCCAGCGCCTGACAGCTGTCATCGGCGCAACACACCCGCAATTTGGGATTAAGCGCCATGATCCAGCGTCCTCGCTGCCGCGGTAAGAGTCGCAATGTGCCAAGAGTGTTGTAGGATACGCATTACGGCAACATATTCATTGCAGGTAAGGAATACAACCATTGAAACCATGCCTTTCTTGGGCTCAACAACGATCTGAGGCAGACGCGGTTTACAGGTACACTGGCCGATTTGCCGGTTTCACTGCCCCCCAATTGCCTGCTAGCATGAAGGGAGAGGTTCAAAGACAGGATCGAGGATGCCGGACACCACAACTCTCCTGATCATATTCCACGTGATTTACCTGATCGTGGCAATTTCCAGTGCCCTTCACGCCCTTCTGAATAAGCGGGATTCACGCTCAGCCCTGGGGTGGATTGCCTGTTGCATGCTCATCCCCTACGCTGGCCCGGTGCTGTACATGGTGTTTGGCATCAATCGAACTCGCCAAAGCGCTCGCAAGCTCAGACCCAAGCCCGACGACAGGGGAGTGGAGATCCGATTGCCACCGGATGCTGTGATCCCCGATTTTCCATTGGCAGTTGTAGGGGCCAATGTGACTCGGAAAGCTCTACTACCGTGCAACGCGGTGGTGATTCTTGAAAATGGTGATGCCGCCTATCCTGAGATGTTAAACGCCATAGAGGCTGCCACGCAGAACATTTACCTTTCCACTTATATTTTCGCCAATGATGAAACCGGCCTGAAGTTTATCGATGCCTTGACCCGCGCCAGGGATCGTGGGCTTGATGTCAGAATCATAGTGGATGGCCTGGGAGAGTACATGTCCATCCCGCGCATAGGAGGTAAACTACGCAGGCGCAAGCTAAACTTCAAACGCTTCAATCCAGTTACCCTGCTTCCACTGCCCATGCAACTCAACATGCGCAACCACAGGAAACTACTGACTGTGGACGGCGAAATCGCCTTTACCGGAGGCATGAACATCTGGAATCACCACTACGTGACCCAGCCCATCGGCAAAACCCAGGTCCAGGACGTTCACTTCAAGCTGCATGGCAGCATCGTCACCGATATGGAGTACGCATTTCTGAAGGACTGGGACTATTGCGCGGGAACCAATGATGCTGCCAGCTACAGGCCTCAGCATCCCGTCACCATGCCCTGTGAAGAGAAGCCTGTCTGGACACGTTTGATCCTGGACGGTCCCAATGAACACCTTGACAAGTTTTCGGACACCCTGATAGGCATCATTTCCTCTGGAAAAAAGCGAGTATGGTTGATGACGCCTTATTTCCTGCCGGAGGCCGACATCATTGGGGCGCTTCAGGCCGCAAGACTCAGAAATCTGGATGTGAAAGTAGTTCTGCCAGCGGAAAACAATATCCACATTTCGCACTGGGCAACCCATAACCTGCTTTGGCAACTGCTCAATCATGGCATTGAAGTCCACTACCAGAAGCCTCCCTTCTCCCACTCCAAATTGCTGATAGTGGATGACGAATACAGCCTGGTTGGTTCTGCCAATATCGATCCAAGGAGCATACGGCTTAATTTCGAACTCGGCATAGAAATCTTTTCCAGGGAAATCAACCAGGCTTTGCACCACTATTTTGAAGAGAAACTGAGGGATGCCTCACCCATGACATTGCAAGCCCTCAATGCCAGACCACTGCCGGTGAAGATCCGGGATGCCGCCGCTTGGTTGTTCTCACCCTATCTATAGGACATCTCTGACAAAAGCATGTCAATCAGCCAGGTTGGTGCTCACCAAGTGCCGCAAGACCGGCACGACTTCCGCCTCGAACCAGGGATGCTGGCGCAGCCAGCGGGTATTGCGGGGTGAGGGATGTACCAGGGGAAAATAGCCAGGCATGTAGTCACGCCAGTGTTGCAGTCGCGCCCCCAGCGTGGCATGCCCATCCCGAAGATAGTAAGACTGTGCATAACTTCCCACCAGCAAGGTCAGCCTAACATTCGGAAGTTGACCAAGAATGCGCTGATGCCAAAGCGGGGCGCACTCGGCACGGGGAGGCAAGTCACCAGATTTGCCCTTGCCAGGGTAGCAGAAGCCCATCGGCATGATGGCAATGGCTTTCGCATCGTAGAAACGGGACCGATCGATTCCCATCCAATCCCGCAACCTATCACCGGAAGGGTCATCCCAGGGTACGCCACTGGCATGCACACGAGTACCTGGCGCCTGGCCGATAATCAGCAACTTCGCGCTGGACTCCGCACGCAACACCGGTTTTGGACCCATTGGCAAATTGGCTTCGCAAACACGACAGTTCCGCACTTCGGCAAGGAGGTTTCTCAGGGCGAGCGAAGAGACTTCCCCGGTCATGATGTTGCCTCAGGCCAAGCCCCGCATTGGTAAATGGGGCACCTGCAAGCGTGGAATGGTGGTCATGATTTCACGAGACTCAATACTGCCAGACGGCAAGCTGACAACCACTCTGGCGCTGAATGGCACTTGGTCAGGTCTTGCGCGAAGCTGCCACTGCGGAGTTCCTTCTGGAGTGGAAAACTGCAAAATGCCCGGGGCGGTTTCCCTCACCAGGTAGACTTGGGGACTGCCCCAGTCCGGGTAAAGATAGAGCCCATTCCCCACAAAATGGCGACAAGCAGCATCCACGACCAGGCAGGTGCCAAGCCCATGAATAATATGGGCATCGTCCCTTACCAGATAGAAATAGACATTTTCCAGGCCCATTTCCGCAGCCACACGCCGTTCTGGCAAACCCAGGGCAAGTCCAGAAACTCCCAAGGCCTTGAGTAGGCCTCGTCTGCCAATCATCTCCAATTGCCCCTCCTTGCTTGTCTACTTGACCTCGTAATAAGTGAACACCGAGCGATCAGGATTGCTTCTACGCTCACCGGTTCCGACTATCACGGTTCTCGCCAGCCATTCATGCGGACCATGAGGCGCTTCGAAATAAGGTGTCATTCTGAAATAAAGCCTTGTTTCCCCTGGGTTATCGGGATCAGGTGAGCGGTTGAGATAGCCCCGGTTGTTGATATAGATCCAGGTGCCGTCATCTGCCTCAAGCATGTAGTGGGTATTCACTTTGATGCCTTGGGCAAGATCATTGAAGATGGCATAGTCAGCGCCACTGTATGGCACGACCCTGCCACTCAGCCGTGGGCCTGTAATGGTGCCACTGGCAGGAGGTACATAGCCCTTTCCTCCCCTGGGACCCACAAAGTCGATCCGCTCATTGAAGAAGATTTCGATGGTGAAGGCATATTCCAGCTCTATTCCGGGTATCTGCAAATCCGCCATAGCCCCAGCCCCTCAAAGCAGTTCGTAATAGGTAAACAGAATGTGATCGGCGTTCCTCTCGCCAATACCCACAAAGACCGTTTTGCCAAGCCACTCATGGGGGCCTGCTGGCGTATCGAAATAGGGCGTGACACGAAAGTAGGGAATGCCATCGTGGGCATGCTCGTAGCCTACTTGATTGACATAGATCCAGGTGCCATCAGAGGCCTGCAGCATGAAATGGGCCTCAAGCATGTCATTACTGGCGAAATCCGCGCCACTGCCACCCACCACCCTGCCCTGCAGACGAGGCCCACTCACTTCACCTCCGCTGACGGGTTCATAGCCACGGCTACGCATCGGTCCTTGAAAGGAAAGCGCCGGCCCCGTCTCCAGGCGTATGGTGAAAGCATGCCGTAAATCAATGGTGGGGATTTCAGCTTGAGCCATCTTGATTGGCCTCTATTGTTATTATCAAGGCTTGTCTCGCGGACACTTGCGGACTCTTCAAAGCCTAAACCAGCCCGATGGGGATTTCAACCGGCACACCATCGGCTATCATGAAGGTGAAAACCCTTGAACCAGATGAAGCGGTCGGCAATCATCATTGATCAGGATAGCTTAAGGAACCTCTGATTAATTTCCTAGAGGGCTATAGTTGCCGGGTGGAATCAACACATTGCTCAGGAGACGGAACATGCACAGCAGCTTTATTGAATACCGGCATGGCGATCAATTACTGGAAGGTTACTTGGCATGGGAGGGTGACAGCACCCAACGACGTCCGGCAGTACTGATAGCTCATGCCTGGGCCGGTCGCGATCAGTTCGAGTGCGAGATGGCACGCAAATTGGCCGGCTTGGGCTATGCCGCCTTCGCCATGGACAACTATGGCAAGGGCGTACTGGGCAGCAACAATGAAGAAAATGCCGCGCTGATGACCCCCTTCCTTGAAGATCGGGCCATGCTGCGTGACCGCTTGCTGGCAGGACTGAAAGCCTTGGTTGCCCAACCCATGGTCGATGCCAACAAAGTCGCTGCCATCGGATTCTGTTTTGGTGGGCTTTGCGTACTGGACCTGGCTCGTTGCGGAGCCGAGCTACGCGGCGTGGTGAGTTTTCATGGACTTTTCAACGCACCAAACTTACCTGAGACGAAAATTACGGCAAGCATCCTCGCCCTTCACGGCCATGACGACCCCATGGTACCTCCCGAAGCCGTGCTGGCACTGGAACAGGAATTGAGCAGGGCTGGCGCAGACTGGCAAATCCATGCCTACGGTGGCACCAGTCATGCCTTTACCAATCCCCAGGCCAATGCGCCGGAAATGGGACTGCTCTTCAACCCTAAAGCCCGCGACAGGGCATGGCGGGCAATGAGCAACTTCCTGGAAGAGATTTTCAATACATAGCAGCCAGGTTCATGATCCATTGGGCATGCCCAATTGGAGCAAGCCCAATACACAGACTATGATCAGGAAGGCGCCGATGATACGCCTGAACAATTGATCCCGCTGCATAATGAAGTCATGAGCCTTCAAGCCCGCCACATGCCCGACCGCTGCCACCGGCACCAGCACCAGGGCTGTGGCGAGGTTGAGTGGCACATCCAGCGCGGCAAGTGTCAGCATTTTCATGCTGACGATGATGAACCACAAAACGAACATGGTATTGCGCAGCTTGGCCATTGGCACCCTGCGCATGAACACGGCAATCATCAGTGGCGCGCCGGTCAGGGAGGTGCCTGAGACATAGCCTCCTACCACCAGCAGCACCTTGTCCATCCACTCATGCTGACTATGAATAGCCTTGTCCATGGCCCAAAGCACCGCATAGAACAGAGTCAGTGCATAGATAAACAACAACAGCCAGTCATTGGGCAAGCTGATCAGACCGAAGACCCCTGCAATCGCCGAAGGCAAAATGTATAACCCCGACTCACGCAGGTATTGCCAATCCACATCTTCGAGTCGGGTCCCAAGGGTCAGGCCGGAAAAAAACAGCAAATGGGAGCCGATTACAGGAATCCAGAATATCGCCTGGTCATGCACCAACAACATCAAGGGCAAACCCAGCGCGGCACCGCCGAAGCCAAGCCCAGTCCTCACAAACCCGGACCACATGAATATCAAGCCGGCTGCAAACCACTGCCAAAGGGAGAAATCGATCACACACAGAATCCACGGAGGGCAAAGGCCGGCAAGTATACCCCAGAGCCAGGCACGCGCACATGCCGCACCTCTCATCACCAATCACTTGGATTGAATGCCCGGGACTCTCCCGCTTGCCTGTATTTGACTGGCCAAGCATAGTATATTGGCAAGCTTTCAAGTTTAGTGGTCCCGATGAGCGCCTCACTGCAACAGATCAACATCACCTACCATCCCAAAGAGGACCGCCTTCTGCTGAGAGTGAGCGTATCCGATGATGCGGAGTATCGTTTATGGCTGACAAGAAGGTTCACCGGGCTGCTCCTGCAGGTTCTGAATGAGCAGATTCGACAGTTTGGTGGCCATACTGACCTTGCCACCAGGCAGGAAACTCGCGAACAGCTGAAGGGCAGTGCCTTCGGCAAACAATATACTCCAGCCCCAGAACCTCAATTTCCCCTCGGAGAGCAAGGAATCCTGGCCTTCCGGATCAACAGCGGTACTACCGAGGATGGAAGGGCCAATCTGCAACTATTGCCAGAGGACGGCGGCGGTCTGCACCTTACCCTGGACAAGACCATGTTGTTCCTGATTCACAACCTCCTGGAACAAGGCTTGGCTACGGCAGACTGGAATCTCCCAGGGCTTAGCATGACCACCGAAGCCTTGCACTGACTGCCAAAGCCCTGTATTGAAAGACGCAAGCTGGATTCTTTGCTTTATTTTTTTGCTCGAAATGGTAATCTCTTTGCTTTGTTTCAACGGTGCTTGCAGGCCATGTTCGAGGGCAAGGCAAGCGCCGCAACAATAAACAGCATCAATCCGGGGAGACCTATGCGACTTCAATTCAACCTGTTGTCCAGCTTGGCTTTTGCGGCCTTATTGGCAGGCTGCGATTCCGCTGCAGTGACGACCACATCGAGCCCCGCCATTGACAGCGCCGAGCAGGCAGCCGCCGCGGGCCTGTCCCATGGTGAGTACGTGGCCAGGCTCGGCA
>JBJHAY010000198.1:0-6899 GCA_050485205.1 Gammaproteobacteria bacterium | reverse complement strand
TGTCATCAATGCCGACGGCAAGACCCTTGGCCGCATGTCCGCGGAGATCGCTCACCGCCTGCGCGGCAAGCACAAGCCCGAGTACACCGCTCACGTGGACACCGGTGACTACATCGTGGTCATCAATGCGGAGAAGGTCAAGGTCACAGGCAACAAGGCCACGGACAAGCTTTATCACCGCCATTCCGCCCACCCGGGCGGTCTTAAAACTTTCAGCTTCCGGGAAATGATCGAGCGCTCCCCCGAGGAAGTGATCAAGCTGGCCGTGAAAGGCATGATGCCCCGCACCCCGCTGGGACGTGCCATGCTCAAGAAACTGAAAGTCTACGCTGGCGACAAGCATCCCCATGAAGCCCAGCAGCCGGCTCAACTCGACGTATAAGACGTATCAATAGGATCCCTGACCCATGGCAGCAACCCAATACTATGGCACCGGACGTCGCAAGACCGCTACCGCCCGCGTCTTCCTGACCCCCGGCAGCGGCAACATCACTATCAATGACAGAGGTATCGACAACTTCTTCGGCCGCGAAGTGGCCAGGATGATCGTACGCCAGCCGCTGGAACTGCTTGATGTGGTCGACAAATTCGACGTCACCGTGCGTGTTTCCGGTGGTGGCAGCTTCGGTCAGGCCGGCGCCATCCGCCACGGTATTACCCGCGCCCTGATGGAATACGACGAAACCAATCGTCAGCCACTGCGCAAGGCTGGCTTCGTCACCCGCGACGCCAGGGAAGTGGAGCGCAAGAAAGTGGGTCTGCGCAAGGCGCGCAAGCGTCCACAATACTCCAAGCGCTGATTTATCGCTGGATTACCCCCAAAACGCCGGGCCCTGTGGGTCCGGCGTTTTTGTTTGTGCGCATGACTTGCCGGTTTGGTGCCAAGCCCTGTTTTTATTGAAAAAAACCGCAGAATTTAGTAGGATTCGCGCTATTTGCTGGCTCTCAGGACAGATGTGCTTTGAGAGCTGCCGTGGACCCACTGAATGATTCCATATTGCGTGCGTAACCCTGAACCAATGAGTGGGCGGGGTTGTTTCTGTCAGCACTTGGGCCCGCATCGACCCGATCTGGTATCTAGAGGAGAAAATCACAGTGAATGATGGCGCTGTTAGTAGTAATGGCCGCAGACGCTTTTTGGTCGGGGCCACCACCCTAGTCGGTGTGGCGGGTGGCGTAGGGGCCTCGGTGCCCTTTGTGGGTTCCTGGAATCCGAGTGCCAAGGCCAGGGCTGCCGGCGCGCCGGTCAGGGTCGATATCAGCCGTATCGAACCTGGCGCCCTGCTGGGGCCGATGCCAGCCTGGCGTGGACAGCCGATCTTCGTGCTCAAGCGTGACCAGGAGACCCTGGACAACCTGGAACAATATACATCCCACCTCGCGGACCCCGACTCCAACCGCGAAAGCCAGCAACCCTCCTATGCCAAGAACAGCTTCCGCTCCATCAAGCCGGAAATCCTGGTGCTGGTGGGCCTCTGTACCCATCTGGGCTGCTCACCCAAGATCAATACCCAGGTGGTACCCCAGGACTACGACCCCAATTGGAAGGGTGGCTTTTTCTGTCCCTGCCACGGCTCCATGTTCGACCTGGCCGGCCGCGTCTACAGTGGCGTGCCCGCCCCCAGCAACATGCCAGTGCCCCCGCACTCCTACGAGAGTGACAATGTGATTGTGATCGGCGTTGATGGAGAGAACTCGTAATGGCTGCAGTAGAAAAAGAGTTGCAAGACAAGAAAGGCTTCATGGCCTGGATCGACGCCCGCCTGCCGGTGACACAGGCGTTCGAAAAACACATGAGCAAGTACTACGCGCCGAAGAATTTCAACTTCTGGTACATCTTCGGTGTCCTGTCCCTGCTGGTGCTGGTCAATCAATTGCTGACTGGCATCTGGCTCACCATGAACTACAACACCAGCGCGGAAGGGGCCTTTGCCTCGGTTGAATACATCATGCGCGATGTGGAATATGGCTGGATTCTGCGCTACCTGCACTCCACTGGTGCTTCAGCCTTCTTCGTGGTGGTCTACCTACATATGTTCAGGGGCTTGATGTACGGCTCTTACCAGAAGCCACGTGAACTGATCTGGATCTTCGGCATGACCATCTACCTGGTGTTGATGGCCGAGGGCTTCATGGGTTACATCCTGCCCTGGGGGCAGATGTCCTACTGGGGCGCCAATGTGATCGTGTCCCTGGCTGGCGCGATTCCGGTGATTGGTGAAGACCTGATGGTATGGATACAGGGCGATTATCTGATCTCCGGCGCCACTCTCAACCGCTTCTTTGCCCTGCATGTGATTGCCCTGCCGCTGGTGTTGATCGGGCTGGTGGTGTTGCACATTCTCGCTCTGCACGAAGTGGGCTCCAACAACCCCGATGGCATCGAGATCAAGAAGAACAAGGACGCCAATGGCGTACCCCTGGACGGCATCCCCTTCCACCCCTACTACACCGTGCATGACATGGTGGGCATTGTGGTGTTCCTGTTCGTGTTCTCCTTCATTGTTTTCTTCATGCCGGAAATGGGCGGCTACTTCCTGGAGCACGCTAATTTCGAGCAGGCGGACAACCTCAAGACGCCGGAACATATCGCGCCGGTGTGGTACTTCACTCCCTACTACTCCATGCTGCGTGCCGTTACCTTCCCCTTGTTTGGCATTGATGCCAAGTTCTGGGGTCTGGTGGTGATGGCTGGCGCCATTGCCATCCTGTTCGTGGTGCCCTGGCTTGATCGCAGCCCGGTGCGCTCCATGCGCTACAAGGGGTGGTACAGCCGCATTGCCTTGCTGGTGTTCGTGGTGAGCTTCATTATTCTGGGTGTGCTCGGCACCAAGATTGCCACTGGCCCCCGTACCGCCCTGGCCCAGGTGTGTACCTTCCTTTACTTTGCCTTCTTCCTGGCCATGCCCTGGTATACCCGCAAGGAGCAAACCACTGAGCCACCGGCGCGGGTGACCGGCCGTTTCATCACTCTGCCGCAAATGGGGCTGGCGTTGTTGTTGCTGTTCCTGCTGACCTTCCTGCCGCTCAAGGCAGTGGGTGCCGAGTCCAACGTGACGTTGGAATCGGTGAAAATGGACCTGCGTGACCGCGCCTCCCTCCAGTCCGGTGCCCGCACCTTCATGAACTACTGCCTGGGTTGTCATGGCGCCAAGTTCTCCCGCTACGAGCGGGTGGCCAATGATCTTGGTATTCCGGAAGACCTGATGGAGCAGTACCTGATTTTTGACGACAGAGTCAATATCGGAGACCTGATGGAAACCGCCATGCACGAAGAACAGGCCAAGAACTGGTTTGGCGTGGCGCCACCCGACCTGACCCTCGTGGCCAGGGTACGTGGAACGGATTGGCTTTATGGCTATCTGAAAGGTTTCTATGTGGATCCCTCCCGTCCTTTTGGTGTCAACAACCGGGTATTCGAAAACGTCGGCATGCCCAATGTGCTGGCCGAGTTGCAGGGCGATCAGATGCTGTGCCAGGGAGAGGGCTGCACCGACATGATCCACGTGGAGGGCACTGGCAGTCTCAGCCCGGAGGAGTTCGACAAGGTGGTTTACGACTTGGTGAATTTCCTCCACTACCTGGGTGAGCCCTTCCGCCTGGAACGTGAAAGAATCGGCGGTTTCGTGTTGTTGTTCCTGGCCTTCTTCTTCGTGTTCGTGTTCATGCTGAACCGGGAATACTGGAAGGACATCAAGCATTGATCATGGCGCGGGCCGGCTCCATGTCGGCCCGCGGTCTGTAGGACCCAGAGGAAAGCTTATGGCAGTGGTGAACAAACGCTCGTCGATGCTGTTCTATTCGGATGGTGCAAGTCAATACAGCCACCGTGTGCGTATCGTATTGGCTGAGAAGGCCGTGGCGGTGGACATCATCGACGTCGACATTCACGACAAACCCGAGGATTTGGCCGACCTCAACCCCTATAACAGTCTTCCCACCCTGGTGGATCGTGACCTTGTGCTCTATGAATCAGTGATCATGATGGAGTACCTGGATGAACGCTTCCCGCATCCGCCGCTGTTCCCTGTCTATCCCGTCACCCGGGCCCAAAGCCGTTTGTGGATGCATCGCATCGAGAGGGATTGGTGTCATCTGGTGGACAAGTTGCAAGCTGAAAGCGCACCTGAGAAAGAGTTGGAGCAGGCTCGCAAGGAATTGAAAGAGGGCTTGGTTTCCATCTCTCCAATCTTCGCCGAAATGCCATTTTTCATGAGCGAGGAGTTCAGCATTGTCGATTGTTGCGTCATCCCGATTCTCTGGCGCCTGCCGGAGTTAGGGGTGAAGTTGCCGGAAACCAAGGCTACCAAGCCCTTGCTCGACTACCGACGTCGTGTTTTGGAACGGGAATCTGTATTGCGCAGCCTGTCCGAGCAAGAAAAAGAAATGAAGTCCTGGTAAGGGCGGAGCAAAAACAACCATGAGCATGACCACCCACCGCCCTTACATGTTGAGGGCACTCAATGAATGGATCATCGACAATGGTTGTACCCCCTATATCCTGGTCAATGCGCTTCACGATGGCGTAATCGTGCCCCAGGAGTATGTCAAGGATGGTCAGATTGTGCTCAATATTTCGCCGGTAGCGGTGCGAGCCCTGGTGATGAACAACAGTGCCGTTGAGTTCCAGGGGCGTTTTGGTGGCATGCCCACTGATGTTTACATTCCCTGTGCGGCGATACTGGGTATCTATGCCAAGGAGAACGGTCAGGGGATGATTTTTGAGACAGATGATCCAATACCTGAGCCGCCCTCCGGCCCCGCTCCTGGCCCTTCGTCGGGACCAGAAACACCAGTCAAATCACGGAGTCGGCGCCCCTCCCTGCGGGTGGTCAAATAGCAGATTCGCAAGCAGCTTGGTCATCTCCTGTAGGAGCGAGCCCTGCTCGCGACAAGTATCTGATTTCCGGCGCCACTCTCAACCGCTTCCCCAGTCACGGCAAGCTCAGTCGATGTATTCAAAGGCGTTGACCACCCGGTTGACACCCTGTGTTTTGCTCACCACGTCCACCGCCTTGGTGCCTTCGGCACGACTCATCAATCCCATCAGATAGACCACGCCATTCTCAGTGATCACCTTGGTGCGCAACGTGCTGAGGTCATTGTGGGCCAGCATGATGGTCTTGATCTTGGCGGTAAGCCAGGCATCATTGCTGCGGGTCATCATGGAAATGTTGGGAATCACTTCCAGCTCATTGTGCACAGTCTTGACCCGGCTGCTGGTGGTGTTGGCAACCCGGGTCGCCAGATTCTTCATGTCCTGATTTGGCACCTGGCCGGTCAGCAACACGATGCCGTTGAAACTGTTCACCTGGATGTTGGCGGCCTTGAGGGCATCGTCAGCGGCGTTCAGGTTGACCTTGATCATGGTCTCGATATTGCCGTCATCAATCATGGCGCCAGTGGTGCGGCGGGAAGTATCTTCCTGCACGCCGTCGCGACCAGTGGTATTGCTCACCACCGTGGCACAGGCGCCAAGCAGCATGGTCAGAAACAGGGTCAGGCTAACTCTTGCTAGAGACAACATCATTCACCTCCAAACAGTTGAGTATCGATCAAATCACACAAGCAATGGATGATCAACAGGTGGACTTCCTGGATGCGCGCGGTGACGCTGGCGGGGACGCAGATTTCCACGTCCTGCTCGCTCAACAGCCCGCGCATTTCTCCTCCCTCGGCGCCGCACAGGGCCACCACTGGCATGTCGCGGTCCTGGGCCACGCGCACAGCTTCCAGCACATTGGCAGAGTTGCCGCTGGTGGTAATGGCCAGCAGCACATCTCCGCTCTGGCCAAGTGCCCGTACCTGCTTTGAAAACACCTGCTGGTAACTGTAGTCATTGGCAATGGAGGTCAACGTGGAACTGTCAGTGGTAAGAGCAATGGCGGGCAGTGCCGGGCGTTCGCGCTCAAAGCGATTGAGCAACTCCGAGGAGAAGTGCTGGGCATCTGCCGCTGAACCGCCATTGCCACAGCTGAGAATCTTCTTCTCGTCCAGCAAGGCTTTTACCATAAGGTCGGCGGCCGCGGTAATGACCGGTGTCAGCAATTCCATGGACTGCATCTTGGTCTCGATGCTGGCGGTGAAGAGCTGCTTGACTCTGGCCTCATAATTCATGGGAGCGGTCCGTTGGTCCTGATGGGGCGCCATTCTACTGTAACAGCCTGAGGAAAAACTATTCGTGTGCCAATACTTCTTTGAAATCCACTGATTCACCTGGGCATTGCTTGCTCAATGCTATGACGCCATGAAGGCATTTTTAATCCACTCGCAAGCGGGCTTGGCACTGTCGCCGCTCAGCCCCATCACGTCGAAGCGACATGACACCTTGTCGTATAGACCTTGTTGCAGGAGGTAAAGTTTTGCGGCCCGGATAATCTTGCGCTGCTTGGCGGGAATGATGCTGTCGATGCCGCTACCGTGGCTGTGACCCTGGCGGTAGCGCACTTCCACGAATACCAGGGTATCGCCATCCCACATGATGAGGTCGATTTCACCCATCTTGCATTGGAAGTTTCGTGCTGCCATGCGTAGCCCTGCCTGACGCAGCACTTGCAGTGCCTTGTCTTCCATGCGCGCGCCGTGATGGCGGGTGGAGAGGGGTGGTGTGGGTGGAGTTGTCGATGCCATGAGATTCCTTTCTGCCCCTGTAGGAGCGAGCTCTGCTTACTTGCTGGCTTTAGTGGCTTGTCCCTCGTTTGTGATTCAGTGTCTTTACTGTGATGCAAGATTAGTGGCTTGGTGCTGAGTTCTGTGGTTTTACTGTGATGCAAGATTAGTGGCTTGGTGCCGGGTCTTGGGGAGGGGGTGTCAAAAGCGTCGTGAACCCATCCCTGGGGACTCGCCTGCCGCATCCATGCGGCAGAGCGTTTTGCCACCCCCTCCCCAACACCCAGCAC
>JBJHAY010000197.1:0-6932 GCA_050485205.1 Gammaproteobacteria bacterium | reverse complement strand
TGGTTTCAGCTAAGCCTCAAGGAAGGCTTTACCGTGTTCCGGGACGCTTGCTTTTCCGCCGACATGGGTTCACCCACGGTGAAGCGGGTGGAGGATGTGAGTCTGCTGCGCACCCTGCAATTCGCCGAGGATGCCGGCCCCATGGCGCATCCGGTACGACCTGATTCTTACATGGAAATCTCCAATTTCTACACCGTCACCATTTACGAAAAGGGCGCGGAAGTGGTGCGCATGCTGGCGCAAATGCTGGGGCCCGAATTGTTCAGGCGCGGCACCGATCTGTATTTTGAACGCTTCGACGGCATGGCGGTTACCACTGAAGATTTCGTGCGGGTGATGGAAGAAGTCAGTGGCCTTGATCTGGGACAATTCCGCCGCTGGTATACCCAGGCCGGCACGCCAGTGTTGGAGGTGTCGGGAAAATATGATGCCGATAATCAGCGCTATCAGTTGACAGTGCGGCAGTCCTGTCCTCCCACGCCAGGCCAGCCCAGCAAGCAACCGTTCCATATTCCGCTCACCATGGGACTGCTGGATGCCAAGGGCAGTGAGCTTCCGCTATTTTTACAAGGAGAGAGTGCCGGCGCTGGCGATACCAGCAAGGTGCTGACACTGAGACAGCCCGAGGAGCAATTCACGTTTGAACGCATAGCGCAAGAACCGCTTCCTTCGCTGCTGCGCGGTTTTTCCGCGCCGGTAAAACTGCGCATGGATTACAGCCGCGAACAACTCATGTTGTTGATTCGCCATGACAGCGATGGCTTCGCACGTTGGGAGGCGGCTCAGCAGTTGGCCACCCAGGTGATCACTGACCTGATGCGGGCGTTTGTCGCTGGCCAGCCGATGTGCGCCGATCCTGTGCTGGCGCAGGCCTGGCAAGGATTGCTGCAGAACTGTCTTGATGATCCTGAACTGGACAAGGCCATGGTAGCGCATTTGATTGTGTTGCCATCCGAGGCCTACCTGGCGGAAATGGCGGAGGAAATCCATGTGGAGGCCATCCATGCCGCGCGTGAAACTCTGCGCCTGCAACTGGCGTCCTCCCTGCGTCCCTTGCTGGCGCAAGTGTTTGAAACCTGCCAGTCCAGTTCACCCTATGAATACTCGGCCAGGGAAGTGGCGCGGCGCTCCCTTGCCAACACAGCCCTGGCGTATCTGGTGCTGGCGGATGACGGCCCCTGGCGTGGGCGCTGCGTTGCCCAATTCCAGGCCGGCCACAATATGACCGATGTCAGCGCCGCCTTGCGTATTTTGGTGAATACGCCGGATTCAGCCGACGATGGTGTGACCCAGGCCTGTCTCGATGCTTTCTATTCCAACTGGCGCCATGAATCCCTGGTGGTGGAGCAGTGGCTCAGTATTCAGGCAGGCGCCAACCTTCCACAAAACCTGGAGCAGGTACAAAAACTGGTGGCACACGAGGCGTTCGACATCAGAACCCCCAACAAGGTGAGGGCGGTGATCGGTGCTTTCTGCAACCAGAATCTGGTGGGCTTCCATCATGCCAGTGGCGCGGGCTACCGCTTCCTGGCGGATCACATCATCACCCTCAACAAACTCAATCCCCAGATCGCCGCGCGTCAGTTGACGCCCCTGACCCGCTGGCACAAGCATCAGCCGGCACGCCAGCAATTGATGCGGGAGCAATTGCAGCGCCTGCTGGCGGAAGATTTGTCCAGAGATGTCTATGAAGTGGTGAGCAAGTCGCTGCAGGCGTGATACAGGTGATATTGATTCGCATTTGTGCTGGATTCATCCGCTGATGCTTGCCATAATCGGCGACTTCGACGGGGTCAGGTCCGGGAGAGGGTGACTGGCAATCGTGTACCAAGGGGAGCAGTGGATCAAAGCTACTGACATTTATTGAACAATAGGAAATGACAGGAGAAGGGAGATGATTCATTGCACAGCACGCCAGCGTCTGTTGGCCCTGATGGTGGCGGCAGCCCTACCGGCAATGACTCAAGCCCAGGAAGAAGCGAGTCAGAACGCGGAGCGGGTGGATGAATCCCTGCCCACCATTCTGATCCGGGAAATCATTCCTTCAAACCTGGATAACACCCCAGGAGCCGCCGCCCGTCTCACCTCGGAACAGTTGCGCACACTGCGCCCCTACACCCTGCATGACGCCTTCGACTTTCTGCCCGGCCTGCGCACCATCGACGATGATGTTCTCGGCCGCCGCTCCGCCATCGGTATTCGTGGCGCGCCCTCGCGCCGCTCGCGCAAGACACTCCTGATGGAAGATGGCACGCCAATCAATTTTTCCGCCTATCTGGATCCCAGTGCCCACTACACCCCACCCATGGAACGCCTGGAAAATATCGATGTGCTGAAGGGCGCGGGTCATGTGCTGCATGGCCCCCTCAACAATCACGGCATTGTCAATTTCCGCAACAAGCAGGCCACGGAAGTGCCGGAGACTACCATTGATCTGGCCACGGGCAATCTCAACACCTTCAAGCGTCACTTGATGCACCGCCGCACCGAAGGCGATCTAGGCCTGGTATTTTCCTATACAGGTGCCAATGCCGATGGTGCCTTCGATGTGGAGAAATTCCGCTTTGATGATTTCTATGCCAGTGCCGATTGGCAAATTGATGATCGCCAGAGCCTGGGTGGCTCCCTGACCTATTTCCGCGAGCGTTCCACCTATGACGAGAGCAATCTCACACCCCAGGAATATGCCGTGGCGCCACGTACCAAGCGAGGACGTTTCGGCCAGGAGTTCGGCACTTTTGGTTTGGACTACATCAAGGCGGAGCTGGTCCATGACTTTCACTTCAATGGCACCACCACCATGACTACGCGGCTGTTCGGCATCGATGCCGACCGCCCCCGTTTCACCGTCGATCCCGGTGATGTGGATGTGGATGCCTTGCCCCAAATCGTCTATCTGAATCCCAGCAGGGAATTCGTCCCTGGCGCTCAGGGCAGGATGATCAGCCGGGACCGCCACTATCGCACCTATGGCGCGGAAACCCGCTTTGAACATCGGGGGATGGCCTGGGGTGGCATGGATCATGTGCTGCAATGGGGCTTGCGCAGCGAGCGCCACTTCCTCAATGACATGCGCTCACAGGGAGCCAATGGAGAAGTGCTGAGCATTACCAATCGTGGTCCCACTATTCGTGATGAGGCATATCAGACCACGGCGGTTTCAGGCTTTGTTCAGGACAATATGCGCCGTGGCGACTGGGTGATTACTCCGGGTATCAGAATTGAAAACTACACCCAGAACAAGGTGCGACGCTCGATTCCCAACAATCCTGGTCCCCATGCGCCGAAATTGGACGATGAAAACTTCCTGGTATTGCCCAGCATCAGTGTGCTGTACGAGGGCTTTGGTGCCGACACCCAGGTATTTGCCAACATCGCCAGGGGATATACTCCAGCCTTTGCCCGCACTGCGGACTCCTTTCCGCTGAGACCGGAAACCGGTATCAATAGTCAGCTCGGCCTCAGAACCGATCCAAGGCCGGGGGTTTCGTTGGAGTCTTCACTGTTCTTCAACAGTATTCGTGGCACCATCGTGCAACTGCCGTTTTCTGTCAATGACATGAACGTGGTGCTGAACAGTGCTGATTCCAGATCCTATGGCATTGATCTTGGCCTGCGTCTGGAAAGCGTGGCCCTGGTGGAATCGGCATACAATGCCTTCGTACAGTTGGCCTACAACTTCACCCGTGCCGAATTTACCGAGGATTACATGAACACCGGCATCAAGGGCAACCGGGTGCCGGAAATTCCACTTCATGCCGGCAGTCTCACCCTGGGGCTGGAGCATGCAAGTGGCTGGCATGTCAGTGCCACCGCCAGTCACTTCGGCAAATTCTATACCGACCCTCTCAATACCAGGGCCTTCACCCTGGCTGACGAGGACCGCGAACCCATAGCCGCTGGCGATTCCTTGGCGCTGCGCGAGCCCTCGGTGTTGGGGCAGGTCCCCAGTTACACACTGATTTCTGCCCGAGTCAGCTATGCCATCCCTGGCACCGATATCACCTTGTGGCTGCAAGGTCGCAATCTCACCGACAAGCTTTACATTTCCGATCTGGAAAATGGCATCCGTCCCGGTGCCGAGCGTACCGTGGTGGGTGGGGTTAATTTCCGCTTCTGATCAATGGATTGTCGAACTGGCAATCTTCGCTGTCGGCTCCACAGTTTGTCGCAAGCTTTCACATGGATGTGGCGCCATGGGCCAGAGACCGGCACGGTGCTCAGCCCTGATTGTGATCCTGATGGTGACGGAACAGCAGGAAGCGGGAAGTCAAAAAGTTGCAGCCCATGCCGCTCAGACTTCCCGCCGCCACGCCAACAATCAAAGGCATGGCGGGAAACAGGCTCACCAACAGAAAGTACACGCCCAGGTTGAAGCTGCCGCCTGCAATCATC
Organism: Gammaproteobacteria bacterium; assembly: GCA_050485205.1. Classification (GTDB taxonomy): domain Bacteria; phylum Pseudomonadota; class Gammaproteobacteria; order Pseudomonadales; family Pseudohongiellaceae; genus JAVVEZ01. The sequence goes on along the minus strand of JBJHAY010000197.1, from coordinate 2,537 downwards.
AGTGTCAGGTAATACATCCACTCCCTGGACCTTGTCAGCGCCGAGCGCCGTCGCCTGAAGGTGATGCGGCGGTTCAATTGCCAGGTGGCATAGGCAGCGCAGAGGAAGGAGAACACCCGTCCCAGGTAGATGCCGGTCCAGGCCCGGACGGCGTACAGCACCAGGGTATCGACGACAAAGCCCACGGCTCCCACGGCTCCGAACTTGAGGAACTCCCTGCCCATGATGTTCAGCGGGTCCGCCGCGCATTGCCGGGGGCGGGAATCCCCAGGTAGCTCAAATGGCGGGATTCGCGACGGCTGAGGGTGACATTGTCCACCAGCAGGCCGCAGGTAAAGGAGAGCAGGGCGGACAGCATCATGCCCACGCTGAGTATGGCGGTGGGAATTCTGGGCACCAGCCCGGTTTCGAAATATTCAATGAACAAGGGGATCGAAATGCCAATGCTGGTGATCGCCAATAACAGACCGATCAATCCGAAAAAGCGCAGGGGTTTTTCCTTGGCGTAGAGACTGATGATGGTCAAGAGGATACGAAAGCCATCCCGATATGTGGAGAGTTTGCTGGCAGAACCCTCCGGCCTGCTGCCATAGCGTGTCGCCACTTCCGCAAAAGGCATGCGTAGCGCCAGCGCATGGACTGTCAACTCGGTTTCGATTTCAAAGCCGGAAGCCTCTGCTGGAAAGGATTTCACGTAGCGTCTGGAAAACGCCCGGTAGCCCGAGAGCATGTCAACAAAACTGCCACCAAAGATGGCGCGCACGGCACTGCTGAGCATGTGGTTGCCGAGGCGGTGTCCGGGCCGGTAGTTTTCGCTTTCCCCGTGGTCGGTGCGGGCGCCCACCACCATGTCGAGCTGTCCCTCGATCAGGCGTTCGATGAGACGTGGCGCCGCCTTGGCATCATAGGTGTCGTCACCATCGGCCATCAGATAGATGTCGGCGTCGACATCGGCAAACATGCGTCGCACCACGTTGCCCTTGCCCTTGAGTCCCACATGGCGCACCACGGCGCCAGCGGCTTTGGCCTCGGCAGCGGTAGCGTCGCTGGAGTCGTTGTCGAATACGTAGATGGTGGCCTTGGGCAGCGCCTGGCGGAAACTTTCCACCACGCCATGGATTGCCGCGGCTTCGTTATAACAGGGCAATATCACTGCCACCTCCAAATCCGGCTGGGTTGTGGCCTTTCCTTGTGCTTGCAGTGTTTGGCTCATGGATCAGTCTCTCGTCAACATGCAGAATTCATAATTGAAGACCTGACTTCCCAGATAAGCCTGCAGGGGCTCACAGCTACCATTGGCAATACTCAGCCTGGCCATTGCCAGGTGCCTTTGGACTCGGGCAGGATCAGTGATAGTGGGGTCTTGTATCAAGTAGATATCTTCGCTTGCGGCCAACATTGCCATGGCTTTTTCCAGGTAGATTTCCGATGCCGCGAAGTTGGGGTCTGCCTGAATGAAGCGAGCCTGCGTGTTGAGAGCAGGGATCACCCAGGCCAGGGGTTGCCCCATCAGGACGACGGCACTTTCATCACGCAGGGCGCTGGGTTTCTCCACCTGGAAGTAGTGCTGACTCCAGTCGCTTCTGGCCCAGACAGTAATACCACTGATCTGCCAGGCCGTGATCAGGGAGATGGCAAGCATGGTCATATTGGCGGCATGGCGTCGTGGCCAGAGCTTTACACAGATTATCACCACCAGTAGTGGCAGCAGCGGTTCCAGGGGGGTCAGATAACGATAGATGCCGAACAAGTACAACCATAACAGGTAACTGAATCCACAATAACAAAGAACAAAGAAGCCGGTCATGGTGAGTCGACTGTCGCGTACTGCCGGCGCGTCCAGATGTTCGGTGATACGAGTTACCCTGCTGCCTGAAGCCAGGCTTTGTTCGATCTTTGTATGGCCCAGGCGCAAATGGCAACGGCGGTAAAGGTAGAACAAGGTGAGAACATAAGCCGGCAGCCATATTGCCTGTCGATAGGGAAATTCCGACACCCTCCATGGGTTCATTGTAAAGCTCCAGGGGTAGAACAACCATTCATTCAAGGTTTGTGGGACGAAGCGCATATCCCGGCCACTGACCGGTTCGGCGAGGGGCGCCTGGAACACCGAGTTGAACATCGGAAACAAGGGATTGCCGAATTCATGCCACAAGACATAAGCCCAGTAGCCATAGCTCAGCATCAATCCAGCTACCACTGCCATGCCGAATGCAAAGGCCTGCCTGAAATTGTGGCCGAAAGACTGGGGCTGGCACAGCAGGGCCAGGCACAGTGCCAGGGTGTTGGTGGCCACTGTCAGTTTCAAGCCACAACCGATGCCGCCCAACACGCCTGCCAACAGAATGGATTTGGGGATGGAACTGGAAACTGGCTGTTCCTGGCTTCTCAGGATCAAGCTCAAAGCCACCAGGGGAAACAGCGAGACCAGGGCGTCGTGGCTGCTGGTGCCCACTTCAGCCAGGAGGGTAAGGGAAAGGGCGCCTGCCAATAGCAAGGGCAATAGCAGGTAGGCCGGCGCGGCTTCGGCCCTGTCT
>JBJHAY010000196.1:0-6950 GCA_050485205.1 Gammaproteobacteria bacterium | reverse complement strand
CCGGGGCTTGGCCTGGCTCAGTCCCTATCTTGCCATCCGTGAGCTTTCCATGGCCGGGGCGGGCACCGACCTGCGCAACCACCAGCGTTTTCTGGAAGCCGCCGAGGCCCATCGCTACCACCTGGTGCAGAGCCTGAACACCCTGCACACCCATGAACTGGCCTATGCGGACGATGTGGCCCGCAGTCGTGACCAGGAAGCCGAACAGCGGACCAGGGTCAGCGCGGCGTTCTGGGCCGAAATGCAGGATTTCCAGTTTGCCCCCGCCACGCCAGGGGAACGTGCCCTGGCCGCCATGCCCATGGCTGGTGTGCTGCTGGCATGGCTGGCGCTGATGGCCCTGCTGATGCGCATTGCCCGGCGCGGGATTTCCCTGTCATGAAGGTGAGAGGCCGTTTTCACAACGAGGCGCTCATGCTCTGGCGCAGTCCCGCCATGATGGCGGCGCTGTTGCTGCTGGCCCTGGTGACGTCCCTGGCCATGCTGCTGGGCAAACTTGAAATTCAGCGCCAGACCGCCGCTATCGAAAGATTCCAGGCCATGGACCTGGCCGACCGCGAGGCCATGCTGACAACCTACGAAGACTTCGGCGGTGCCGCCTACGGCACTTTCCACGCCACCTGGAATCCCCCTTCGGATGCCGCTTTTCTGGCCATCGGCCAGCGCGACCTCAACCCCTGGGTATTGCGGATCAGGGCCCTGGCCCTGGAAGGGCAGATCTACGAGTCCGATGATTTCAATCCCGTGCTGGCGCTCTCGGGGCGTTTTGATTTTGCCTTCGTGATGGCTTTCGTCCTGCCACTATTCATTGTGCTGCTCTTGTATGACCTAGTTGCCGGCGAGCGTGAAGCAGGGCGCCTGCCCCTGTTGCTTGCCACTGTCGCGGCGGAGAGGCGCTTGTGGATAAACCGGGTGGCGGTGAGGATGCTGGCGCTCTTGCTGGCCTGCCTGCTGCCCTTGTGGCTGGGCGGCCTGCTGTCGGGCCTTGCCCTGGGCAAGCTCCTGGGTGTCAGCGTGGTGGTCATCCTCAATGTGCTGCTGTGGTCCGGCCTGATCCTCTTGTTTGCCTTCCGGCCCTGGTCTTCGGCGGTGATTGCCACCAGCCTGGCGGGCGTCTGGATGTTGCTGACCCTGCTGGTGCCCCTGGTGGGCAAGCTGGCGATAGACCGCCTGGTGCCCGGTGTCGATGGCGCCCGGATTTCCCTGCTGCAGCGGGAAACGGTGAATGCAGCCTGGGACCTGCCCAAGGCCGCTACCATGGAGCCCTTCTACGCCAGCCATCCGGAATGGGCCGGATCGGCGCCTGTCACCGCTCCCTTCCATTGGAAGTGGTATTACGCTTTTCAGCAGGTGGGGGATGAAACTGCCGCGCCGCTGTCCCTGGCTTACCGGCAGGCCATTGCCGAACGTGACCGCCTGGCAGGCCTGGTGGCCTGGCTGTCACCATCGGTGGCGGTGATACGGAGTCTGCAATCCATTGCCGAGACGGATGTGGGGGATGCCCTGGCCTATGACGCCCGCATCCGTGACTATCACGAGCAGCTCAGGAAGTTTTACTACCCCTATCTTTTCAATGAGGTGCCCTACCGCCGCGAGGTACTGGAGGAGCTTCCGGACTTTGTGCAGGTGACTGAAGAAGATGGGATGCCTTGACAATGTCAATGCCTACTGCGTCCAATGTAATGAGAGTGCGTGAATGAGGCGCTCAAGTAGCACTTGAAGGAGCATTGGAGTCTTTTGCACGAGGACTTTCGAACCCACCATTTCTGACCGGTGCAAACGGGTGCGAATTCCCGCATGAATCACCGCGACAGCAGCTCGATGTAGGGCTGGTAGCTGTAGCTCCGGTTCTTCTTCTGCCCGGTCATTTCCCTCACGATACCCAGGTCTTCCAGTACCTTGACGGCGGCAGTGGCGGTCGGAAAGGTGGTTTCCAGTTTTTGTCGCACCCGTTCGATGGTGAAGCGCGGCATCATGGGCAGCAGTTCGAACAGCCGGTAGCTGGCGGGCCCGGCTTTGGACGCTTCGAGCAGGCGGCGACGATCCGCCGCGATCAGGCTGGCAATGGCGATAATGCTGCGCTCGGCGTCACCGGCGGCTACCGCTAAGCCTTCGAGGAAGAACGCGACCCAGGACTCCCAGTCGCCCTCGGTGCGGATGATTGACAGGCGCCGGTAATACTCGGCCTGATGCTGCTTCAGGTAGCCGCTCAGGTACATCAGCGGCTCGGGCAACAAGCCCCAATGTTCCAGCAGTGCGGCAATCAGCAGGCGGCCGATACGGCCATTGCCGTCAAGGAAGGGGTGGATGGTTTCGAATTGGGCGTGCGCCAGCGCAATCCTGACCAGCGGCGGCAGCGCGCCCGCCCTGTTGTGAATGAATTGCTCCAGATCGCTCAGCAGATCTGCCACGCGGTCGGCGGGTGGCGGCACGAATGCCGCGTTGCCCGGACGGGTGCCGCCGATCCAATTCTGGGAACGGCGCAGTTCCCCGGGCTGCTTGCCGGTACCACGTACACCATCCAGCAGGACTCGGTGGGCCTCGCACAACAGGCGCACGCTGATGGGTAGCCCATTGGGATCGCGCAGATTGTCCTGTACCAGCCGGAAGGCGCGCAGATAGTTGGTGACTTCCTCGACATCGTCGGTGTTGCTGACGGCGAACCCCGCTTCCTCATCGAACAGGTCGGTCAATGTGGCCTGGGTGCCTTCGATCTGGGAGGTAAGCAAGGCCTCCTTGCGGATGGCGCTGTACAGCAGCCAGTCTACCGACGGTACCAGCCCTGACACCCCGGACAGGCGGGCGAGCGCCAGCTCGGCCTGATGATTCAGGTCGGCAAATATCTCGGGAGCCAGCGGAGGATTGGCGGGTGGCAGCGGATGTGGAACGAAGGCCTGCACCGCTTCGCCCAGCGTCGTCGAGATGGCGTAAGTGCCCGTGGTTCGCTTCATGGTAAAGCTGACTTTAATGTGATTTTAAAACATTAAAGCATTCTTTAATAATGGGCGCCAGCGTTAAAACAGCCTTTGATCAGAGGACTCGCCGCCGGCCTACACCGGCCTGTGAAGGATGTCTTGCCGGTCGCCGGGCGGCGATGCCGAAGAATCAGCTTCTTGCGCGGGGATTCGCGCAAAGAAAAAGGGCCTGGAGATTATCCAGGCCCTTGTGATTGGTGGAGCCGGCGGGAATTGAACCCGCGTCCGTCAGTCCTCTACCGTTGGCTCTACATGTTTAGCGTCGTCTATTGAGTTAACCCTTCACGACCCGACGGGCAGGGTGTTCAGGGCGAGTCTGGCAAGTTTTGACCGCTTCGGGCCAGACACCCTAGGCGGCGATCCTGTTCTATATGACGATTGCGATCACTGGTTTACAGGCATCCCGGTGGCAATCGCTCGCTGCGCCTAATTAGGCAGCGAGAGCGTAGGTTTCGTCGTTGGCAACTAATAAGTTGCATAGATTGATTTACGAGAGTCTATACCCTCTCGACATGCACCGCGGGCTTTGATACCGGCGTCGAATCCAGATCGGCCCCAATGAGGTGTGCATGGTAGCACACTTAAGCCCTTTGACTGCGGAAACCCACAAAGATTCCTTTTGTTGTAGGAGCGAGCCCTGCTCGCGACCAATTCCTTAGCCAGATTGGTGCGGCAGCACAGGAGCCAGCTACACCACAGGTCGGGAGCAGGGCTCGCTCCTACGTGAGGTGTGGGCTGGTAATCGGCGGGTGGGTGTCTATAATGGCGCGCCATGGCTAAGACGAAGAAATCGAAACAGGACGACAGCACCATCGTCGTCAACAAGAAGGCTCGCCACGACTACTTCCTGGAGGATAGTTTCGAAGCGGGCATCGAGCTGCGTGGCTGGGAGGTGAAAAGCCTGCGCCAGAAGAAAGTGCAGCTGGTGGACAGCCACGTCATCATCAAGGGTGGCGAGGCCTGGTTGCTGGGCGCGCAGATCAACCCCCTGGCTACCGTGAGTACTCACTACATCGCCGACCCCACCCGCACCCGCAAGTTGTTGTTGCACCGGAAGGAACTGGCAAAGATTTTCGCTGGCATTCAGCGCAAGGGCTATACCTGTGTGTGCAGCAAGATGTATTGGAAGGGGCACCTGGTGAAATGCCAGATCGCCCTGGCCAAGGGCAAGCACGAATATGACAAGCGCCAGGTGGAGAAAGAGCGCGAGTGGAACATTGCCAAGCGCCGCGCCATGACCAAGGCCGTGTAGGAGCGGGTGCTGGGCGTGTTCTCTGCGGTAGGGGTGGTTGAAGGCCCGACAGCTATCCGGTAAGGTGGACCTCTTGATATTTTCCTTTCTTAACGGAGAGCCCTGGTGGCGGTCACCGTCATTGAACAAAGCGCCATCCTGCCCTATACCTGCCAGGAGATGTTCGATCTGGTGAATGATATCGAGGCCTATCCCCATTTCATGGAGGGTTGCCGGGGGGCAGAGGTGATCAGCCGCACTGGAGACAAGGTGACGGCACGCCTGGAGCTCGGCAAGGCCGGTATCACCCACTCCTTTGCTACCCAGAATTATCTCGATCCCCCCCATGGCATGGAAATGGAGCTGGTGAGTGGTCCTTTTCGGACCTTTCAGGCCAGTTGGAGCTTTGATCCATTGGGGGACAAGGGTTGCAAGGTGGGTCTCTACATGGAGTTCGAGTTTTCCATGGGCATCATCGATGCGGCCTTGCGCAAGTTGTTCGATGCCTCCAGCAGAAGCCTGGTGCGGGCAGTGTGTAAACGGGCGGAGTTGTTGTATGGCAAGCGTGTCTGAGCGCATCCGGGTGGAAGTGGCCTACGCCCTGCCGGACCGGCAGAAAATCTTCGAGTTGATGGTGTCGCGGGGCACCACGGCGTTGGAGGCGGTGCGGCAGTCGGGTATCGAACGGGAGTTTCCCGGGCTCGACCCGGAGCAGGCCGACATGGGCATTTTCGCCAAGGTGATGGATGGCAAGGCCTTGCCGCCACCAGCAGAATATGTGCTGGAGGAAGGCGACAGGGTGGAAATCTACCGCCCCCTGCAGATTGACCCCAAGGCCGCGCGCTTGCAGCGTGCCGAAAAAGCCAAGCAGCAAAAAGCCTGACTGTAGGAGTGGGCCCTGCCCGCTCCTACAACAGGGGTCAGGGGTTGACCGAGGTGAGGTCGGAGCCGTCCTGCAGGTTCTGGTAGTAGCCGAATTGATCGTTTTCTGGCGTTTGCAGGAAATCCCCCTCAAAGCGGATCAGTTCGTTGTTCTGGAAGAACACCGACAGTCTTTCCTGTACCCGTTCCCCACCGCCGCGCTGAAAGCTGTAGACGTAGTCCCAGCGGTCCTGGTTGAAGGTGTCGCGGATCAGGGGGGTGCCGAGGATGAAGTTGACCTGGCGCTTGGTAAGGCCCGGCCTCAGCTGGTCCACCATGTCCTGGGTAATGATGTTGCCCTGGGGGATGTCGATGCGATAGACACCCGGGAAGCTGCAACCCGCCAGGGCCACGAGGGTGAGCATGGTCATCGCGGTTTTGGAAATCATCTTGCCTTTCACTCCCATTCGAGAGAGGGCATAATACCCGAAATTTTGATTAATGGAACCGTTACACCCATCAGGGTGTTCATGGCCAATGAGACCGGCGGGTTCGGGAAAAGGTTCCATTGCATTCAGGTCTTGCCCGCCAGGGCCCCGTCGTGTTCCCGCCTGCGATCCACAGTGGAGAAAGTGTATGTCCAGTGAAAACCAGGAGTTGAGGAAGGCGGGGCTGAAGGTCACCTTGCCCAGGGTCAAGATCATGCAGATCCTGGAGTCTTCCGAATCACGCCACATGAGCGCCGAGGATGTCTACAAGGCGCTGCGTGATGCCGACGAGGATGTGGGGCTGGCGACTGTGTACCGCGTCCTGACCCAGTTCGAGGCCGCTGGCCTGGTGATGCGCCACCACTTCGAAGGTGGCCACTCGGTGTTTGAAATGAGCACTGAGGATCATCACGACCACGTGGTCTGCACCAAGTGTGGCAAGGTGGAAGAATTCTACGACGAGATCATCGAGCGTCAGCAGGAAAAGGCCGCGGCCAAGCTGGGCTTCGAGATCACCGATCACAGCCTCTACATCTACGGCCTCTGCAAGGAATGCCAGAAGAGCGCCTGATTTCTCGCTAACACCCTGATCAAGCTCCTACAGGGACATCATTTCCCGGGCGTGGGCCACTGATTGTTCGGTGAGGGCCTCGCCGGACAGCATGCGGGCGATTTCTTCCACCCGGGTCTCTCCCTGCAATTGTTGGATGGCGGTGCTGGTGCTGCTGCCCTGGCTGCGCTTGCTGACGTGCAGATGATGATGGCCCTGGCTCGCCACCTGGGGTTGATGGGTGACACACAGCACCTGGCCCTTGTCTCCCAGTTGCCGCAGCAATTCCCCTACCGCCTTGGCGACACCGCCGCCGATACCCACGTCCACTTCGTCGAACACCAATGAGGGAATGGCACAGGTCTGGGCGGTCACCACCTGGATCGCCAGGCTGATGCGCGACAGCTCACCACCGGAGGCGATCCTGGCCAGCGGCTTGGGTGCTTGTCCGGGGTTGGTGCTGATCAGGAACTCCGTGTTTTCATAACCGCCACTGCGGGGCTCACTGCTGGCGTCAGTATTGAGTGACAGGTTGAGGCGGGCGCCCGCCATGCCCAGTCGAGCCAACTGGGCATTGATTTCCTGTTCCAGCTGTTTGGCGCCAGCCTGCCGTGCCTTGCTCAACTGTGCGGCGGCCTGCCGGTATTGATCGGCCAGTTGGCTCAGTTGTTTTTCCAGCTTGTCGATCTTTTCGTCCGCCGAGGACATCCCCTCCAGTTCTTCCCGCAGCGTGGCATGCAGGGCCGGGAGTTCGCGCGGACTGGTCTTGTGCTTGCGGGCCAGTTGCAGGATGTCCGCCAGCCGCTGGTTGACGCTTTCGAGACGCTCGGGGTTGAGGTCCACCT
>JBJHAY010000195.1:0-7016 GCA_050485205.1 Gammaproteobacteria bacterium | reverse complement strand
GGGGTAGCCACGCCGGTGTCGCCGGGGCAGGTGATCGAATACAAGATCCCCGACATGTATGGCCGTCCCTGGGCGGAGATCTGGGAGGAACATTTTGAACAGGACATGCAGCGGCCCACCCAACAGGACATCTTCAGTTTCGATTGATGATTCCCCTGTAGGAGCGAGCCCTGCTCGCGACAAAGTAAAAGCAGAGGCAGCACCCCAGAATTACCTTCGTTCACTGGTGGTTAAGCCCAGGCTTGCTATATAGTGTTCAGCCTTGGGGCTCATAGACCAAATGGGAGCATAACAACATGAAAGCGACCACAACAAAATTCAGCGCCAGCCTCGTTCTTGCCACTGCCCTGGCAGTGCTTCCCACCACCCTGGTGCAGGCCCATCACTCCTTCGCCATGTATGACCTCGGCACCACCAAGGTCTTTACTGGCGTGGTCACCCGCATCGACCCGGCTCCCAACCACCTGCAAATTTTCTTCGCCCCCATGACCGAGGACCGCAGAAACGTCGAGCGCGACGCCAACGGCGAGCCCATCGTCTGGGCGGTGGAAATGGCCGGCTCCGCGGTCATGGCCAGACAGGGCGTTTCGGTCAACAGCTTTCCCCCCGGCACGGTATTCAGTATCGGCCTGCACCCCCTGCGCAATGGCCAGCCCGCCGGTGCCCGCCAGGGCGGGCTGTTCAAGTGCCCGGAACGCACCCCTCCCGCCCCCGGCATGCACTGCGACAGCGTCGAGGGCAGCACCCAGATCGGCGATGATCCCCTGGCCGCGCCGAGCGAATAAGCTCACCGCCCACCCTGTAACCAATGACTGGCGGGTTGCGCCAGGAAGCGCTCCGGGCTTTGACGTGGGGCCACATCAGCGGCTGTTCAATGATATGCGGTTGTTCTTCTGACCCAACGCCAGCCCAATAAAGCCAGGAGTATTACCACGCTCAACCAAAACTCTGCCGACCGGTTGGTGGCGCTGACGGACTGGATGGCGTTCTCGCCGGACTGACTCCTCTCGACCCTTTCCATGGCAAAGCCCGCCACTTCCCTGGGAGCCACGCCATTGCTGGCGATGTCCTGGCGGCGTTCCAGCCGGGCTTCATTGCGGGCCACGAAGTCTTCGGCGAGGCGAGCCAGGTTGTTGATGGAGGCGCCGATGGCGGCTTCATAGCTTTGCTGGAAATTGTCGATGAGCGGTGCGTTCAGCTCCAGTGCTTGTGCTCTTTGAACTGTATGTTCCAGAAGCCTTGGATTGCCGCAAGTATGGTCGCTGCAACCGGCGCCGTGAACGGCGACGTTCTCCAGCCAGGTTTCCAGCAAGGCGCGCTCGGTGGCAGCATCGGCTTCCCAGTAGCCCTTGCGGATGGTTTCCAGCATGCGTGAGCTGATTTCCTGCATGGCGTAGGGGGATTTCTCGGCGAAGAATTCGGCCAGGGCCATGTCGTGCTTGTCCTCGATATAGACCTCGAAGGCTTCCTGCCACATGGCGTCGTCCACCACCTCGGTGACAGTGGCGTCCCAGCCCCACAGGTATTCCACGAACTTCACCATCTCGCCGGCGCCGGCATAGCCTTCCGCCATCATGCCTTCGATCCAGGTGGGGTTGACGTAGCGGGAACGGAATTCCAGACCGATGAACTTGTCGATGGCGGTCATTTCCGGCTGGGCCGGGTTGCGGGTATTGGTCACCAGCAACTCCGGACTGGCGCCGTCCAGGCTGCGGACGGCGGTGGCGAGGCCGCCCATGTACATGTAGAAGTCATCGTTGTCGAGGGCGCCATAGAGGCTGGTGGAGTTGCTGTGCACCACTTTTTCGGTGCCGCTGAGGGCGAGGCGGAAGGCGTCTTCCATGGGTTCGCCCCAGAAGCCGTTGCCGAAACCGTGGCCCATCTTCTTGATGTAGTCGTTGGCGATGCCGATGTCGCTGTCCCAGGTGCCGCTGGCCTCGACGATGCGGGCGGTGTTGAGATTGTAGATGCCAGGGGGTTCATCGAAGATGCGAACCCCTGCCATGCGCTCCGCCTGCTGCTCGTCATAGCCCTTGGCGATGAGGGCGGCGCGGGTATCCAGGTAGTGCTCGCGCACATAGTTCTCGGCTTCCTCCAGCAACTTCACCTGCTGCACCGCCTTGTCCATGAGGATGGTGATGTTGCTGAACATGCCTTCCGCCGCGCTGGCGATGACGATGTCCACCCGGGGACGGCGCAGTTGGCTGGAGGGGATCACTTCGATGTCCACCACTTTGTCGCGGGCATTCCACACCGGGCGGGTGCCCAGCAAGTGCAGAATCTGGGATTCCAGCACGCCTTCGTGGCGCATGGTTTCACCGCCCCAGATCACGAAGGAGATCTTGCGCGGGTAGCGGCCATTTTTCTCCAGGTGATCGGCCAGCATCTGGTCGGCAAGCTTTACCCCCAGGTCCCAGGAGGCCTTCTTGGGCACCTTGTCGGGGTCGATGCCGAAGAAATTCTTGCCGGTGGGATAGGCATCGGGGCTGCGAATGGGTTCGCCGCCGTTGCCGCCGGGCAGGTAACCCCCCGCCAGGCCACGATTGAAACTGGCCAGTTCGCGCCCGGCACTGTCGAGGATGCGCTGTTTCATGTCGCCAGCGAAGACCTGGGCTTTTTCTGGCAGCAGACTGCGGTCGGCACTGACGATGGCCTCCACGGTACTGTCGATCTGGGCTGCGGCGGGTAAACGGCCGAAGGTGTGCAGGCCGTAGGGAATGTTCTGGGATTGTAGTTCCAGAAGGTGATCCTGGATCAGGGCCACTTGATCCGTGTCCAGGGACTCCAGGCTGGCAAGATCCAGCCCCAGGGGCTTGCCCAGCCCGAGTTGCATGGCGCTGTCCCTGATCTGTCCGGCATAGATGGCGGTCAACTCCGGGTTCTTGCCCTCGTTGACCTGGTAGTCCTTGATCAGTTCATTGAGATCCGCCAGTTCGCCATAGATGCCGCCTTTCTCGAAGGGCGGCGTCATGTGATCCACCAGGGCGGCGGCGCCACGGCGGCGTGACACCAGGCCTTCCCCCACCACGTCCACGTTGTAGATATAGATGTTGGGCAGGTCGGCGATGAGGGCGTCGGGGGCATCAGCGGAGGACAGGCCGGTGTCCTTGCCGTCGAGCCATTCCAGGGTACCGTGGGTGCCGAGATGCACCACGGCATCGGCCTGGAAGCCCTTGCGCAGCCATTGGTAGGTGGCGATGTACTGATGATGGGGCGCCAGGTCCTTGGCATGGTAGAGCTTTTCGTGATCCTCGCCCCAGCCCCGTACCGGCTGGGGGAGCAGGATGACGTTGCCGAAGTCGAGCATGGGAATCACGAAGTCGGGGCCGGAGGGGCCGGCCACCGTCATCAATTCCGCTTCCTCCGGCAGTCCCCAGTCCTCGAACACCTTGGCGCGCAGATTCGGGTCCATGGCATAGAGCCAGGCCCCATAGTCGGCCTGGGATACCCGCGCGGCATTGCCGGCTTCCAGCATTGCCGTCAGTTCTCCGGGCGCATAGCTGGCGACGTTGTAGGCTTCAGTGGTGAGTCGTATTACCAGGGTGTCGGTGTCGGGGATGTCGCCCTCGACCAGGTAACCGCTGTCGCGCAACTGATGCAGCAGGGCCACCAGGGATTGCGGCACGTTGAGATAGCTGGCGCCGATGTTGGCCTTGCCGGGCGGGTAGTTGTAGTAGAGGATGGCGATTTTCTTGTCGGCATTGGTGGTCGCGCGCAGCGCCACGTATTTTAGGGCCCGTTGCACCGCCAGCCCGACCCGGTCGGCGATGGGCTTGTTGGCCACCACGGTGAGTCCGGTGATGGGATCCACTTCCTTTTCCAGGCTGCCCACCACGGTGGGTGCCACCAGGCCACCCAGTTCAGGCGTGGCTACCTGGAAGGTGCCCTCGAAGGAAGTCAGGCCGATGCGGGATTCACGCCATTCCTCGGCGCTGCGGCCGTAGAGATTGATCAGGCTGATGACTGGGATGTCCAATTTCCCCAGGGTTTCTCCAGTGGTGGGCTGGGCAAAACGGAAGGAGAAGGCGAGGGCGGCATCCACCCTGGGCTTGCCCGCGGCGTCCAGCAACAGGGTTTCAAACGCCACTTCGTCCGGATAGCCGAACAGCGGGATGGCCTCCGCTCCCCGGGCTTCCACCTCGCGGATCACTGCGTCGATGACGCCGGTATTGCCCGAGTAGTAATAGGAGCCGTAGAAGCTGACGGCTATGCGCGGCGCGCCGGGCCTGGGCTTGCCGTGGTCCTGGCGCCAGGCGTCGAAATCCTCCCAGCTGGCGAAAACCTGGCCACCACTTTCCGTTGGATAGTAAAAGCCGAAGTTGAGACTGGGCTGGGGCGGGGGAATTTCCAGACCCTCCACCCCCAATTCCCGCAGGGTGTACTTGAGCATGGCCAGCATGTTGCCAGCGCCGCCGTGATGGAAGTAGGCGCGGAGTTGCTGATCCCAGATCACCCCCTGTTCGGTGTAATGGTCCTCGGGGAAAACCCCCTCGCCGACGCCATAGACCAGGCCGTTGCGGCGAGTGGCGGCGATCAGGTCCATGTCATGCTGCAGGTTGAACTGATCCACCGAAGTCTGCTCATGGGTGCTGAGCACCAGCAGGTCCAGCTGGGTGAGGCTGGCGGGGTCCATGTCGTTGACGGTGGATTGGCTGGTCATCATCAGGGTAAAGCGTTCACCCAGCTCAGGATGCTCGTTGAGCAGTTGCCGGTAGGCCTCGGTCATGCCCTGGGTGTGGGTATCGCCGATGAAGTAGCCGAGGGTGAAATCCTGGGCCGCGGCCTGAAAGGAGGTCGCCAGCAGGCAAAAAAGAAACAACTGGCGGAGCGGGAACAGGGATAGGAGTCGCGTCAGCATGATGATCCGGCGGGTGCACATGGAAAACTGAAGGCCGAGGGTAACGCAATTTTAGGATGATATAAAGTATCAATTTGTGGCTGTGAAGTTTCGTGGCTGACCCGGACCACGCCAAAAAAAACGGGGCCGAAGCCCCGTTCAAGTTCCCACTTTCCAATCGATAATTCAGTGCCATCAGAAATTCATGTTGAGGCCCAACTGATAGCGCCGCCCGAATTCATCGTAGCCCAGTCCTGAGTTGGTCTGGGAGCCGATGCGACCGAATGCCCCCGGGATGATGGGGGGGTTCTTGTCGAAGGCGTTGTTGATGGCGAGGCTGACGGTCCAGTCTCCACCGCCCGGGGCTTCACCGCGATAGGCGAAGCGCAGGTTGGTGAAGGAGTAGGTGGGGATGATGTTGTTATCCACATCCACGCCGTGTACCCAGTTGAGATTGATCAGTGTGTCGGAGATGAAGCGCTGTTGCCAGGAGGCCGACCATGGACCCACGTTGTAAGCCACCGTCGCGTTGCCGGTAAACTTGGGACGCACGGCGGAGCCCACCAGGTTGATCGGCGTACCCTGGAATGGCGTGTTGGACCTTTCCAGCAGACGCCCTCCAAGGAATCTGATGGACAGGGATTCCGACTGGTTGGCGAACAAGTTCGGCTCCATCCGGTAGGACATCTCGAAATCGATCCCTCTCACCATGGACTGATCCAGGTTCATGAACGGCGCCGATACCCTGGCCAATACCCCGTTTGAATCACGATGGAGGTTCTGGCAAAAGGCCCCGGCGGTGAAGCACTGATCGACGATGTTCTGCTCGGAGATGGAGCTGATCGAGTCCGCGATGTCCACCTTGTACCAGTCGATGCTGGTCCGGAAACCTTCGAAGAAGGAAGGCTGGTAGACAAAGCCGACCACATGGGTATCCGCGACTTCCGGATTCAGGCTTTGATTACCGCCACGGAAGAAGGTGACGTTAACAAATGCGGTGGGGTCTGCGGAGAAGGGATCGTTGACGTTGATACCCCCGGTGGCGGTAGCAAAGCGCTCCTCGAAACTGGCCTCGCGGACATCCCTGGACTTGGTGGCGCGCAGACGCAGGTCTTCGAATATCTGGAAATCAATGCCCACTTTCCAGGAATCCTGTGCCCCGCTGGAGGAGTAATCCGAGCGCCGGAATGCCATGTTGCCCCCCAGCCTCTGGGCGCCGTCGGCTGATTCCCAAATGGGAACGTTCAATTCGGCGAACCATTCCCACACGTCGTACTTGCCGTAGAGGAGGTCGATGCTGGAGAAGTTGTGCAAGTGCGGGGTGCCGCTGGTGAAGGCAGTGGCGATGCCGCGAATGCCAAGCTGAGGCGCGTTGATGGGAGGCCCGAACTCATCAATGAATGCCTGTGCCGCCTGGTCACGGAAGCTTTGCTCACGATAGGTCAGACCTGTGGCGAACGACACCGGGCCATAGCCCCAGCCATCAAAGACCTCGCCTTGCAGCAGTACTTCCGCAAAGTCCTGCTTCACCCAGCCATCGGCAGTCTTGGGCGTATGCATGTAGTCCCAGGCCGCCTGGGTCATGTTGCCGTTGCCCAGGGCATTGTAGGGAACACAGTCACGGACACTGTTGTCGAGGCCGATCGGCGATTGCAAGGGCGTGCCGGAACGGGAACTCAGCAGGCCCTGGATCTGTGGCGCGGCGGCCAACTCGGCTGGAGTGGGATTGAATAGCTGCACGTTGCAGACGATGGCCCCTGTATCCGGGTGACGCACCGCGTCGCGCGCCAGCGCTTCACGATCCACCCTCAGGGAAGGATATTCTCCACCCTTCTTGCGTGACTCACCCTGTTGCCAGGAGGCGGTCAGAAACCAGCCGTTGGGTAGATCCCAGTTGAAGCCGGCGGAATAGGTTTCCGTGGTGAAGGTGGTGCGGGTGTACTCATTGGTGCCAGGCTCGAGATTGCCGACGTAGTTCCCCACTTTGTTGAGAGTGAACTGGGTGCGGCCCTCGGCGTCCATGATGGCGGCGACATTGTCGGGCAGGAAGGGGTTGCTGCGGTAGATGGTATGGGACCAGGGCGGCGACATGGGCGCGGAGGTGTAGATGCCGCGGTTGTGGGATTCCGTCCTTCCCACCAGGCCTTGGGCAAACAGGCGCAGGGAATCAGTGGCCTGG
>JBJHAY010000194.1:0-7037 GCA_050485205.1 Gammaproteobacteria bacterium | reverse complement strand
CACCACGGCATGGCCGCTGCCGGACTCTCCCAGGAACATGGCGCCATCCACCCAACGAATCGTTGCCTTCATCATCTCTTCTCTCTTGCTTGCTTGATCACTCATTCAGCCCAGTGGTTGAATGGTTCGGCATTATCCCACAATTAAGGAGTATGAGCCTCATGCCCACATCCTGCATCGAACCATGCGGACCATGGCACCTTGGGTAAAAGTATGGTATACACAGGCGCAGCACAACCAACCCACACTCACAAGAGACCAAGCAGCAATGGCCCTGATGGCGATCACGCCCCACATAGCAGATCTCGAGAACTTTCTGAGCCATACCCACCGCCGCAAGTATCCCAACAAGACCATCATCATCCACGAAGGTGACAAGTGCGAGACTCTGTACTACATCATCAAGGGTTCGGTCACGGTGGTGCTGGAGGACGAAGAAGGTAAGGAGGCCATCATTTCCTATCTCAACCCTGGTGACTTCTTCGGCGAAATGGGTCTGTTCGAACACCATGAGCCACGCAGTGCGTGCGTCCGCACCAAGACCGAATGTGAAATCGCCGAAATGAGCTATGGCAACTTCAAGGCCTACATCAAATCCCATCCGGAAATTCTTTACACTATCGGTATGCAGATGGCCCACCGCCTGCGCAACACCACCAAGCGGGTAGCGGACCTGTCCTTCCTCGATGTCACCGGTCGCATCGCCAGCATCCTGCTGGAGCTGAGCAAGGAACCGGATGCCATGACCCATCCCGACGGCATGCAGATCAAGATCACCCGTCAGGAATTGGGACGAATCGTCAATTGTTCCCGGGAAATGGCGGGACGGGTGTTGAAGGATCTGGAAGCCCAGGGCCTGATCGAGGTCCACGGCAAGACCATCGTCGTCTACGGCACCCGCTGACTCCTGCTTCACCCACACCACATTCAGCCAGGATGCTGCGGCCTGCCCCGCGGACGACGTGCTCTCATCGCGAGCAGGGATCGCCCCTACAAGAAGAGGATGATACCCCAGACCAGGCCCCACAACAGCAGGCTCATGAACACCGCCGCCGAACCCAGGTCCTTGGCCAGACCCGAAAGATCGTGATGCTCGTGGCCAATCCTGTCCACCACGGCCTCGATGCTGGAATTGAGAATCTCCACGATCAACACCAACAGTGTAACCGCCACCATCAGCGCCACTTCCACGCCATTGCCACCCAGCCAGAATGCCGCCGGCAACACGATAACCGCGGCGCCGGCCTCCTGCCTGAAGGCGGCCTCGCGGCGCCAGGCGGCAGCCAAGCCCTTCATTGAGTAGATAGTCGCGGAGCGAATGCGCCGTAAGCCTGTCTCTCCCGGTTTAGCCATAGAAGAAAAGCTCTTTCAGTTTCTCGCCGGGATTCGGCGCGCGCATGAAGGACTCCCCCACCAGGAAACCATAAACCCCATGGTCCAACATCTCATCCACGTCCTCCCGCACCAGAATGCCGCTTTCGGTAATGACCGAAACCCCTTCTGGAATGAGAGGCAACAGGTCGTAAGTGACATTGAGACTGGTTTTGAAGGTGTGGAGATCCCGATTGTTGATACCAATCATGCTGGGGTTCAGCGTCATGGCCAAGTCCAATTCCGCCTCACTGTGGACCTCCACCAGGAAGTCCACTTGATAGGCGCGGGCGGCGGCGGCCAGTTCTCCCAGGCGCACGGCATCCAGCGCCGCCACGATCAGCAGAACACAATCCGCGCCGAGGGCACGGGACTCCGCGATCTGATAGGGCTCCAGCATGAAGTCCTTGCGCAACACCGGTAACTTGCATGCCTTGCGCGCCAATTGCAGGTATTCGTCATGACCCTGGAAAAAATCCACGTCGGTGAGCACGGAAAGGCAGGCCGCGCCATTCTGGGCGTAGCTGGCGGCAATGGCCTCGGGATCGAAGTCCTGGCGGATGATGCCCTTGCTGGGCGAGGCCTTCTTGATCTCGGCAATAACCGCCGGACGCTTGTGGCCGATGCGCTCGGCAATGGCCTTGGCAAAACCACGGCAAGGCTGCAAGCCGCGGATGGTGTTTTCCAGGGTTGAGAGAGGAACCGCCTTGCGGCGCGCCTGCACTTCCTCGGCCTTGCGCTCGAGAATGGTTTTGAGAATGGTGGGTTGCTTCATTACCGTGCCATATCCAGGAAGTTTTTCAGCATCTGATGTCCATGCTCGCTGAGGATGGACTCGGGATGGAACTGTACCCCTTCCACCGCCAGGGTTTTGTGACGCACTCCCATGATTTCGTCCATGGAGCCGTCGTCGAGACAAGTCCAGGCAGTAATCTCCAGACATTCAGGCAGGCTCTCTCTTTCAATGACCAGGGAATGATAGCGCGTGGCATTGAAGGGATTGTTAAGACCGGCGAACACGCCCTGGCCCGCATGGTGAATGGCGGATATCTTGCCGTGCATCACCTGGCGCGCGCGCACCACGTGTCCGCCAAAAGCCTCGCCAATGCTCTGATGGCCGAGGCACACTCCCAGAATGGGGACTTTGCCTGCAAAGGCCTTGATCAGTGGCACCGAAATACCGGCCTCGGCAGGGGTGCATGGGCCGGGGGAAATGACAATTTTCTCCGGCGCCATGGCCTCGATGTCTTCCAGGCCGATCTCATCATTGCGACATACCTGGATGTCGGCGCCCAACTCCCCGAAGTACTGCACCAGGTTGTAGGTAAAGGAGTCATAGTTGTCGATCATCAGAATCATGGCAACACCCTGAATACTGTCACTGCTTGCGGTTGCTGCCGTCGGCCCGCCACGCGAAAGCGGCTTGAAGAGACAAGGGCAAAGCGTCCTGCGCATGTATCAACGTGGCACGCATGGTGTTCTTTGGTATCGGAGGTGATGGGCACCGGGCAATCTCCACTTCCACGGTCTTGGAGCCGCCGTGCCGGGGGGCCAGCGTCAAAACGGCGCCATTCTACCATGGCCGGGCCGTTCAGCGTCCACTGTGTTGTGCCTGGCTCACCCCAGCCCAAAAATGCTAAGATCACGGCTTGACACCGGCCACCAGGCCAAGCGGCTGTTCCAGCAGATCACACAAGGAAAACCCCATCTCCACCATGATGTTATGGTTGTTGTTGCTTCCCTTTATCGGTTCACTGCTGGCAACACTGTTGCCGGCCGATGCCCGTAACGGGGAATCCTGGCTGGCTGGTCTGCTGAGTCTGGGCGGTCTGTTGCTGACCCTTTCCCTGTATCCGCAAGTGGCCGATGGCGGGGTGCTGGTATACCGTGTCGAGTGGCTACCGCAATTGGGGTTGGACTTCATCCTGCGCATGGATGGCCTGGCCTGGCTGTTCACCCTGCTGGTACTGGGGGTGGGTTTGCTGGTGGTGCTCTATGCCCGTTACTACATGTCGCCGCAGGACCCGGTGCCGCGCTTCTTCTCCTTTCTCATGGCCTTCATGGGCGCCATGTTGGGAGTGGTGCTGTCCGGCAACCTGATCCAGTTGCTGGTGTTCTGGGAACTTACCAGCATCACCTCCTTTCTGCTGATCGGCTACTGGCACCACCGCATCGACGCTCGACGTGGCGCGCGCATGGCCTTCACCGTCACCGCGACCGGGGGATTGTGCCTGCTGGCGGGCATCCTGCTGATTGGCCACATCACCGGCAGCTATGAACTGGACGTGGTACTGGCGGCAGGGGACCAGATCCGCGCCCATCCCTACTATCTGGCCACCCTGTTGCTGGTGGCCTTGGGGGCGCTCACCAAAAGCGCCCAATTCCCCTTCCATTTCTGGCTGCCCCACGCCATGGCGGCACCAACACCCGTTTCCGCCTATTTACATTCCGCCACCATGGTCAAGGCCGGGGTGTTCCTGCTGATGCGGCTGTGGCCAGCCCTTTCCGGCACCCCGGAATGGTTCTGGCTGATTGCCGGCGCTGGCATGGCGACCTTGTTGCTGGGCTCCTTCTTCGCCATCTTCCAGCATGATCTGAAGGGGCTGCTGGCTTACTCCACCATCAGCCATCTGGGCCTGATCGTGGCGCTGCTGGGCATCGGCTCACCGCTGGGGGTGGTGGCGGCCATCTTCCATACCCTCAACCATGCCATCTTCAAGGCCTCGCTGTTCATGGCGGCGGGCATCATCGACCATGAAAGCGGCACCCGCGACATGCGCCTGCTGCGTGGCCTGCGCCATGCCCTGCCGTTCACCGCCACCCTGGCCATCGTCGCCAGTGGCGCCATGGCTGGCGTGCCGCTGCTGAACGGCTTTCTGTCGAAAGAAATGTTCTTCGCCGAAACCGTGGCAGCAGACAACGGCAGCAGCATCTGGATGTCACTCACCGCCGTGGCCATGGGCATCTTCGGCGTGGCTTACTCGCTGCGTTTCATCAGTGTGTTCTTCGGGCGCTTGGCCGAAGACCTGCCACTAACACCACACGAGCCGCCGCGCTGGATGCGCTTTCCAGTGGAGCTGTTGGTCCTGCTGTGCCTGGTGGTGGGTATCGTACCGGCACTCAGTATCGGCGCCATTCTGGCCAACGCGGCCGGCGCCGTGCTCGGCGAGACCATGCCCGAATACAGCCTGGCTCTGTGGCACGGTTTCAACCTGCCCCTGGTAATGAGTATTCTGGCCCTGGTGGGCGGGGTACTGCTGTACTGGCTGCTGCTGCGCCGCTACCAGCTTGCCAGCCGTGATCAGGTGCCCCTGTTTCACTATGTCAATGGCGCTCACCTCTATGACCGTCTGATGCTGAGACTGAGCCTGCTGGCCGAGCGCCTGCTGGCCTGGTGTGGCACCGAGCGCCTGCAGGCACAATTAATGCTGATCCTGAGTGCCCTGGTGCTGGTGTTGCTGAGCCTGATCAGTTGGCCTGGGCGCCTGCCTGAGCTGTCACCGGACACCTACGACTGGCTGTTTGCCGGTGCCTGGCTGATCGGCGGGGCCTGTGCGGTGGCCGCTGCCTGGCTCGCCAAGTTCCGCCGTTTGACCGCCCTGATTCTGGTGGGTGGCACGGGCATCGTGGCCAGTCTGAGTTTTCTGTGGCTGTCGGCGCCAGACCTGGCCCTGACCCAACTGATGGTGGAAACCGTCACCACGGTGCTGATTCTGCTGGGCCTGCGCTGGCTGCCGCCCCGGCTGCCCCCCCAGTATCTCGACATCACCATTCCCCGCTCCGTGTGGTGGCGGCGCTCCCGTGATCTGACGCTGGCGGTGGCCGGCGGTGGCGCCATGGCAGTGCTGAGCTATGCCGTGCTGACCATGCCCAATGGCCCAACCATGGCGGATTACTTCCTGCTCAACGCCCGCGAGCAGGGAGGTGGCACCAATGCAGTCAATGTGCTGCTGGTGGATTTCCGCGCCATCGACACCTTGGGGGAGATCGCGGTGCTGGCCATCGTCGCCCTCACCGTCTATGCCCTGCTGCGACGCTTCCGGCCCGCCCCGGAAAGCGCTGAAAAACCTGTGCAGCAAACCGACCCCATCGACCCCGCCAGCCAGGAAGAACCGGCGCGCCAGGCCGACGAGGGCTACCTGCGCATCACCGCCGTCTACATGCGCCTGCTGATGCCGGTGATGGTGCTGACCGCCGCCTACTTCTTCATCCGCGGCCACAACCTGCCGGGCGGGGGATTCGTGGCAGGGCTGCTGTTCTCGGTGGCATTGATCGTGCAATACATGGTGGCGGGTACCCAATGGGTCGAATCACGCTTCCGCCTGCCGATCCAGCGCTGGATCGGCTGGGGCTTGTTGATCTCCTGCGCCACCGGCCTCGGCGCCCTGCTGTTGGGTTATCCCTTCCTCACCAGCCATACTGCCCACGTCCCTGTGCCACTTCTGGGTGAAATCCACCTGCCCAGCGCCTTCATGTTCGACCTGGGGGTATTCGCAGTGGTAGTGGGCGCCACCTTGTTGATCCTGGTGGCCCTGGCGCACCAATCACTGCGTGGCCAGCGACTGCTCGGCAACATCGCACCCGCCGGCGCCGAGAAGGAGACGTCATCGTGAAGGAGTTGGTCATTGCGCTTGCCATTGGCCTGATGGTGGGTTCCGCCATCTGGCTGCTGTTGCGACCGCGCTCCTACCAGGTGTTGATTGGACTGATACTGATGTCCTATGCCGTCAACCTGTTCATCTTCATCATGGGTGGGTTGTGGATCGACATGCCACCGATTCTGGCGCAGGAAGGAGCCATTGATGTCAGCGACCATGCCGATCCATTGACCCAGGCCCTGGTGCTCACCGCCATTGTCATCGGCTTTGCCACCACCGCGCTCTACCTGGTGTTGCTGCTGGGCGCCCGTGGCATCACCGGCAGTGACCATGTGGATGGCAAGGAGCCGCCACAGTGAACTGGATCCAGCACCTGATTCCGGCGCCCGTGGTGCTGCCGCTGTTGTGCGGCGCGCTGCTGGTGCTGATCAATGAAACCCGCCATCAATTAAAATTCCTCATCAATCTGGCTGGCGTGCTGCTCAGCCTGATGGTGGCCCTCAGCTTGCTATTGCTCAGCGACCGGGAATACTGGGACGACGGGGTTGGCGTTTACCTGGCTGGCAACTGGGCCGCCCCCTTTGGAGTCACACTGGTGGCCGACCGGCTGGCGGCAATGATGCTGGTGCTGACCGGGACCCTGGCCAGTGCGGCACTGATCTATGCCTTCCAGCGCTGGAGCCGCATTGGCGTTCACTTCCACTCCCTGTTCCAGTTCCTGCTGATGGGCCTCAATGGCGCCTTCCTGACCCATGACCTGTTCAACCTGTTCGTATTTTTCGAGGTGATGCTGGCGGCTTCCTATGGCCTCTTGCTGCACGGCTACAACCTGCCACGCTTGCGTGCCGGCATGCAGTTCGTGGTGGTGAACCTGGTTGCCTCCTTCCTGTTCCTTATCGGCATCGCCCTGATCTACGCCGCTGCCGGCACCCTCAACATGGCCGACCTGGCTGGTCGTGTGCCTGGCCTGCAAGGCGAATCCCTGAACTTGCTGAAGACCGGCGCCTCAGTGATGGCCATCGCCTTCCTGATAAAAAGCGCCATGTGGCCCCTTGGGTTCTGGCTGCC
>JBJHAY010000193.1:0-7058 GCA_050485205.1 Gammaproteobacteria bacterium | reverse complement strand
CGATGTCACTGAGCACCGCCAATTCAGCATGCACATAGGCAGGACCGTTTACCGCGGCTATCACGGGCACGGGTATGGCCAGCAGGGCCTCCAGCAAGGCGATACCCTCGCGGTAGATACGCGGCCACATAGTCGCCAAGTCAGGCTCGGGGGCACGCTCTTGAGGATCCATGCCCGAGATAAAGGAATCACCAGTACCAGTCAGAATGATAACCCGATTCTCCAGATCACTTGCGACATCCGCGAATGCCTGGCTCAGTTCGGCATGGAGACTCGTTTCGCTGGTACCCCACAGGGCTTCACCATCGCGGGAGTGCAATGTGATTTCCAGCACACCCGCCGTGCGCTCAAATTTGATGGTGTTGTACTTGTTTCGATATTGATGAAGATCCATATCACTCCTTAGCTGCCAGTTCTTCGACTTGGATACCGGTTTCTCACCAGGGTGTCATAATCATCCGACCACAAACCTTGCCGGGCTCATCATTTGCCCGCGGAATCAATGGGGGGGCAACGACTCCTGGCAGGCTCAATTGATGGCGCCCTGTTCCTTGAGTGCGGATATTTCATCCCAGTCCAACCCCATTTCCATGAGAAGGACTTCAGTGTGTTCCCCTGTTTGCGGCGCCCTGCTGGTAGTGACCGGAGCATTGTCGAACTGGACAGGGCCTCTCACCAGCTTGATAGGTTTGCCCCCATCCGCCGACTCTACCTCGAAGACCATGTCGTTGGCGAGTGCTTGTTCGTCATTGGCAAGATCCCGAAGGCTCTGCATTGGCGCCCACTGCCCCTTCATGGTTTTCAGGTGGCGGCACCAATATTCGTAGGGCTTCTCGGCAAATGCCGCGACCATCATATCACTGGCCGCTTGCCAGTTTTCGAACAGGGACTCGACCGTGCTAAATCGAGGGTCGTCGGCAGCCTCAGGGATCCCCAGGTGCTCGAAAGTGTCACGGATGTAGGCTCCCGGCGTAATAATACACAGGTTGATGGTGCCACCATCCGAACTCTTGAAAGTGCCCATAAAAGGATTGCCCGGATTGGCCCCCGACTTCGGCATCGGGGAACGGGTTTCCACACCATACTCCATGAAAAGATCCAGCCCCGACGCGGCAGCCCACCAGGCCGTGCTCATCAACGACACATCCACTTCCACAGCCTGGCCAGTCTGACTTCTATGAAACAACGCGGCGGCAATACCGCCGGCGATGTTCATGCCACCGATGGTATCCCCGAAACCGGGAAGCCCCTGGGACACAATCCCACCCATTTCAGCCGGGGAAAAGGAATAACCAATGGCGCCCCGCGACCAGAAGGCGGTGCTATCGTACCCCCCCATTTCCCTTTCCTGCCCCTTGTTACCATGGGCCGATCCCCGAGCATAGATGATGTCCGGATTGGCGGCACGAATATCCGCAACATCGATGCCGAACTTGCGTCGTTGATGTGGAAGATAGTTGGTGAGGAAGACATCACAGTTCTCGGCGAGGCGGTAGATCAGCGACTGACCAGCCTCAGTGGACAAATCCACGCCTATACTGCGCTTGCCACGGTTGGGATGTTCCATGACAGTGTTTCTGTGCGGTGGGATGGGGACACCGCCGAGATTGAGAAAACCCCGTTGTGCATCACCCCGCTCAGGATGCTCCACCTTGATAACCTCTGCCCCCCAATCGGCGAGGATGGCGCCCGCCGCCGGCACAAAGGTGTACTGGGCCACTTCCAACACGCGGACCCCTTGCAAAACTTTCGTCATTCGCTCATCCCCCTTGCCCCAGCCAGAAGACCCTCGGATCGGTACAGCGGTATTTCCCTTCCGAGGGAGCCACCGCGTATTCCAGCGCCAGCGGCTCTATTCAGGTCATTTCGGCTATGGCCTTGTTCATTTTCATGACATCTCCGGATGTGACCCGACGCTTGACACCTACATCCAGCGGCCTGGCACCTCCATAGGATTTGGGTGTGGTATCAACACCATCCGCCGCGGCTTTGGCACGAAGGGCACCCACTGTGATCTCCTGCCGTTGGTAGCGAGAGAACGGGTCGAAGTTGAAGAATCGCATGGCATTGCGGTGAGTGACCTTGTCGATCCGCTCATCGGACAGATCCTTGACCAGGCGCCACAGGTATTCCGGCGCTTCCGGCCAGGTGGAATCGGAGTGGGGGTAGTCGTTCTCATAGGCCATGTTGTCCTCGCCGACACTATCGATATTCCTGACGCCGTATGCATCGTCGATAAAACACACCATGAAGTGCTCGCGGAAGAGCTCACTGGGCAATTTACCGCCGAAGTCGGAGTGCGTCCATGCCTTATGGTGCTTGTGAAGAAAGTCCGCCCGCTCAAGCAGAAACGGCACCCATCCAGCACCGCCTTCGGCAATAATCACCTTCAACTGTGGGTACTTGATCATGGCCTCGGTATTCAGCCAGTCGGCGATTCCCACGCAAACCGACATCTGCATGGTACTGATCCATGCTTCAATGGGGGTTTCCATCGAAGCGTGTGGTGTTGGATTACCAGCGCCAATGTGCAATGTCACGGACACATTGTTTTCAACCAGCGCTTTCCAGAAAGGCTCCCAGTAACTGTTGTGAATACTTGGCAGCCCCAATTTTGTTGGGTTTTCATTGACAGACACCACATGGCAGCCTTTCGCGGCAAGTCGCTCTATCTCGGCCACTGTCGCGCCCATGTCCCAGGTCGGCAACAAACCACAGGGTATGAAGCGACCCGGATCTGTGCCGCACCACTCGTCGACATGCCAGTCGTTGTAGGCGCGCATGTGCGTTAGGGCCATGTCCTTGTCGGGCGCCCGGTGAAAAATGGAGCCATCCATGATCACCGCGGTGGCAAAATTCAATGCCGCCGCGATACCATTGGCATTCATGTCGTCCAGCCGTTTTCTCGGATTGTAGTGAGCTTCGCGCATATGCTCGAGGCAGGTTGCCTCCATGCCCCACTCTTCTGGAACCCGACCCTTCACGGCGTTGAGTCCGGTTACCGGCAACTTGAATCCCTGGTACTCCCAGTAAGCCCCACCATTGTCAAACTGCTTCATGGTGGGCGCGGTTTTGAGATCGTCTCCGGACAGGTGCCGCTGGTACATGTCCGCCGGCTCGATCAGGTGGTCGTCGGCACTTATCAGCACCATATCGTTCATTTTCATTGCGAATACTCCAGTTGCTAGCTGACTTCTTAGCGTCTCGTGCCAAGTCATGTTTCAGCGATAAATCTTGAGGATCAGAAATTCCAACGCAAGGCGGCCCCGACGGTTCGTGGCGCCCCCAATACATTCAACGCCAGTCCCAGGCTGTCGGCATTGTTGTTGCCACCAACCACATACTCCTTGTCGGACACATTGTTGACATACAGCGCCAGGTCAAAACCCGAGCCATAAATAGAGCGCCAATCGAACCTCATATTCCATATGGTGTAACCACTGACCTTAACGGTGTCCCAGATGTCGTCGAACCTCACCCAGTCATTGCCGACCCACTGTTTGTACTCGGCATAGGTATACATTCTGTTCTGCCAGTACATGCTGGCCATGATGGAGAGATCGCCGATTTCCGGAGCCAAGGGCAGGTCATACCGAATCGAACCCGTCAGGGATTGCTCTGGCACCCAGGTAAAGACCGAATCCGAGTTATCCTGTGTCTCCACGATCGGGGCACCGGTGTCGGGATCCCGCCCCACTTGACGCTGCACATCCCACTTGTCGTAGCCGATATCCACATAGGCCCAGGCCAGGGACAGGCTAAGATTGTGGGTTGGAGAGTAGGTGGCGTCGAACTCAAGACCCTTGATGGTCGCCTCAGCGGCGTTGACGATGGCGTTTCCGAAGGCACCATCGACGAAAAGCGCCTGAATTCTTTGAATATCGTCGAAGTCCTGGTAATAGGCCGTCAAATTGGTGCGCAGATCACCGCCACCCAACTGCCAATCACCCTTCAAACCCACCTCGTAGGTAATGACCGTCTCCTCATCGAAAGGCATCAGGGTGAAGTTGTCGGTTCCCCGAATATTGAACCCGCCGGACCGATGCCCAGTGGACACACTACCGTAGAACATCAGGCCATCCCGGGGTTTGTAATCGATGGCGGTTCGCCAGGTCAGGTTGGTGAAGTCCTTGCTGACTTGGCGCCGACAATCGTCGTTAGGCAACCTCACGCCGTCTTCCCCGAACATGTTGCACTGGAGCGCACCCGTTTGACTGTTCGCCGCGAAATTCCTTGCCGTGATTGACCTGTCATCCCAGGTGTAGCGCGCGCCCAGGGCGAAACCCCACTTGTCGCTGATGTCGTAGGTGAATTCACCGAATACCGCATAGGAGTCATTTTCGACATCGCCGGCCGGGCTGTTTTGCCGCATACCGTTCTGGGCGATCCGCCACACGGTTTCCAGCTGTGGCACAGGGGCCGGCCCTGATGGCCAGTTCGGGTTTGCCCCCACAACCTGAATCGGTGTGCTTTGCGAGGCTTCCATCTCATACCAATACACTCCCGCGATCCAATCCATGCGGTCATCGAACGATGACCCCATCAATTGCAATTCATTGCTCAGCTGCTCAGCTTGCATGGGAGATCTCGGTGGGTTGCGCGTGACCTCTTCACTCAATGAGGTAACGGCGCCAAACATTGGAACCGCGGTACCGTCCGAGTCTCCGGCCGCTGAGTATTCCACGCGCCTATAACCAAAGATATTTTTCAAGGTGAGACGATCGCTGAGGTCATACTCTGTAGTATTGGCGAGAAAGCGATTTCTGACGGACTCCCTGCCCAACAGATCCGTCTCGATCTTGTGGCCGCTGCGCTGTGCCTGGCGCTCAATGGCGTTGTCGACGGAGGGACCGCCGATCCCGGCTCCACCATTGTGAACCGCGTTGAGCAACCCACCGAGGGATGCCTGGGGATTGAACACCTTGGGTATGGGCACCCGCCCCAACATGTCGTTCTTGTCGTAAGATACAACGGTCAGGTTTCTTAGATGATCGAAATCGAGAGCCATGCTAAGCCGCAGCGAAGTGGAATCCTCATCCCAATACTTATTGGAGCCACGCAGGGCGTTGTCCGCGACATTATCCTGATAGCCGTCCCTGTCCACACCGCGGCCCGCAAGCCGGAACTTCAGTACCTCATTGACTGGAAGATCCACGGCACTTTCAACCTTAATCAAGTTGTAGTTGCCAACATCCACATCCACATATCCACCAAACTCGTCACCCGGTCGCTTTGGCGTCAATAGCACCGCCCCACCGGTGCTATTGCGCCCGAACAAGTTGCCTTGTGGCCCCTTTAGCACCTGAACATTCTCAAGATCGTACATCGCGAGATTGGTGCCATGAGCTGGCGTCATCACCACATCGGCAAAATACATTGGCACGGCCGCATCGGTATTGATCTGCATTTCCGAAGGACGCTGGCCGCGCAAGGTGACGATAGGTAGATTCGTGCTTCCCGTCACGGTCGATACGCCGAAGGATGGCACCTGGTAACTGATGCTCTCGAAATCGGTCATGTTGTGCATGCGCAGGTAGTCCTCGCCCATCGCTGTAACCGCAATGGGAATGTCTTGCATCGACTCTTCCCTGCGGCGTGCCGTGACCACGATTTCTTCGATACCCGTTACCCCGCTTGCGGAGGGTTGTGCTTGGGACACCGGTATCTGCCATATACAGGCGACCGCCAATGCCAGCGCTGTCATGCGCAAATTAGCTCCCCCCTGCGAGACATCTGCAACGCAGGTATTGATTGTCGACTTTTCGTACTGATTCATTATCTACCCCTTCATTTTCTTGGATTTAAATTTGGTTCCAACCCGTAAGAGCCGCGATCCGCCGGGACTTTTTCAAGCAATTTGCCCTTTGGGACGCTTCACAATTGAGACTGGATGCGGCGCAATCTGACAGGCGCCAGCCCATGGTGTGCTTTCCCGCCGAATTGGCTGGAATCGGCGAACAAAAAGACGCTGACCAGTGGCACGGGACATTTTCTTTAGTTCTTGCTATCAAGCTGCATAGAACATAAAAACTACTTATATATGTAGTGTGTACTACACTAATCGATAGCGTTTAATTTTTCAAGAGTTTTTACACGCCACCATTCCGATCCGCTCCCCGCTGGTATCCGCGCTGGACGCGAACCCCCTTGGCAGCTGATCTCATTCCACTGGTTGGCTAGCGGCGCGGCGCTGCTGCTACAGTTGCTAAAAAGTGCCGCTGCTGACCCGGCGCCAAACATCGCCGGGTAAAGGAACCTCTGAAAAACCTCAGCCCGCGAGCCGATCCACACCCCCGCGCGCTTACGACCCATTGCGTATCCGTCTGCCATGTCACGGGAATTCTCTGTCCAGCCTGGAATCCTCGGGCTGCACGCAACAATTTTCAGGGGTCTTTCACAGTTGGCACGGGAATGCGCCGCCATTGTTCCAACGGCCAATACAACCTACTAAAATATTTGGAAGTTCTTATATTGCTCGGGGCGAGCCCAATGGGATGTGGATAGTTATCCAGGCGCGTATTGATGGAGATCCGCGAATCTGACCGGGTCATTCCCCACGAATGAGAAATAGCCCCGATTGGCGATTTTCGGCCGACCGTGCGGTCAATCGTTCTAAGAGACCCATTCCAGTTTGTGCCTTCCGCCCAGCCGGACGAAAACTCACCACCAGCGAAATGATTAAAACGGCGCGGACAAATTCAGGCAATGAGAAAGACAATCAGCGGTCCAGACATGGATACCAGCTGTCAACACGCAGTGTGGTCGGGGAACAAATCAGGCTGGAAACAGCCAGGAGCAAGGCGCAAACGCGAACCCGGGCACCCAGAGGCGGGGTGCCCGAGCCTTGCAGGGGGAGAATTTACCCCAACCCAGGCGCCAGACTGTGGATCTGGCCGTCCTTCATCACCATCGCCAGGCGGTTCTTGTCGGCGAGGATGGAGACATCCTTGAGGGGGTCGCCGTCCACCAGCAGCATGTCGGCGAGCATGCCCGCCTGCAGGGTGCCCAGATCCCCTTCGTCGCGCATCGCCAGGCCACCGTTGCGGGTGGCGCACACC
>JBJHAY010000192.1:0-7260 GCA_050485205.1 Gammaproteobacteria bacterium | reverse complement strand
ATGCAGTCCCCGACATGAGCGGGCTTCAAAGTTCCGCCCGTTTCAGCATTGCCACGCCATCCATGCTACAGGTGGGTGTGCTGCATAAGCTCAGTGATAAATGGGAACTTTATGGTAACGCCAACTATTTTGGCTGGAGTGCCTTCAAGGATACCCACATCCGCTTTGACAACAATTTTCCCGATGTGGTGGTTGACAATGACTGGAAGAACAGTCTGTTCCTGGCCGGCGGGCTGGGCTATCAGTGGAAGGAAAAAATCAAGCTACGGGCAGGTGCGGCCTATGACTGGTCCCCGACTCCCGCCAAGGGGGTAAATCCCCGTGCGCCCAATAACAATCGCATGTACGCTGCCTTTGGTCTCAGTTATCAACCCAGTGAAGAATGGAAGTTCGATGCCGGCTATCTCTTTATTCTGTTCAAGGAAGTCCACGTGAATCTTGCCGGGGGCAACAACCAGCCCAGGGGTACTCTGCGGGGAGACCTGAATCTGTACGCCAATGTGTTCATGTTCCAGATCAACAGAACCTTCAAATAAATCAGACCTTGCCAGAAGAGGCCTTTTCCCCTTTTTCGAGGTCTTCAATGCCGTGCATGAATTCCGGCAGGCACCGGAAGATGCTCACGATAGCGTAAAAGAATACCCCATGATGGGCGCCCAGCAGTTCCTCCTCAATGGAGGTCACCACTTCATAACCGGCTGTCAGCAACAACACGATGCCGGCAAGAATGTTGAGATAGGGGCTTTGGGCAATTTTCTTTATGCCAGACTTGATCATGGGATACCTTCCGGGTGATGGTTACTGTGGTGAATGATTGTCAGCCTTGGTGGGTTCAAATCGTTCACGTGATGCGACAATTCTACTGGTGCCGGGACTCTCCCTGCAATGCAGGTGTCACGGATTCATAAGCAATGGAGACAGGTATAGTCAGATGAAAAAAGGTAGCCGAAGCAGTCATATTACTCCCACCATGGGCTCGCGCCATATGAGCGATCCCATCCCCCGCTACAAACTGCCGGAACAGGGCATGGACCCCAAGGTTGCCTATCAGTTGATCCATGACGAATTACAGACCCAGGGTAATCCGGCTTTGAACATGGCTTCTTTTGTCACCACCATCATGGATGATGAATGCGAGCGCCTGATCCAGGAAAACCTGGGGGTCAATTACATTGATACCGAGGTCTATCGAGCAAACCTGGAAATCCAGAATCGCTGTGTCGCCATACTCGGTGATCTCTTCAATGCGCCAGACCCTGGAAAAGTTTGGGGAACGGAATGCACCGGTTCGTCAGAAGCCCTGATGCTGGCCCTGTTGACCCACAAGCGGGCCTGGCAGGAAAAACGCAGGGCTGAAGGCAAGCCCTGTGATAAACCCAACATTGTCATGGGCAATGATGTTCATCTTACCTGGAACAAGGCTGCCATCTATTTTGAGGTGGAGCAGAGACTGATTCCCCTGCATCCGGAACGCTTTACCATCAGCGCCGAAGAAGTCATGCAAAGGGTTGATGACAACACCATTTGCGTGGTTGGGGTGCTGGGCACTTCCTACACTTTCGACTACGACCCCATTTCCGACATCAATGCCGCGCTGGTGGACTACCGGCACAAGACCGGGCTGGATATCCCCTTGCACGTGGACGGTGCCAGCGGTGCCTTCATTGCCCCTTTCCTGAATCCGGAAATACAGTGGGATTTTCGCCTGGAACAAGTCAGGACCATCAATACTTCCGGGCATAAATATGGCCTGGTGTATCCCGGCATTGGCTGGGCACTGTGGCGGGACGAGGCCGATATTCCCGCCAGCCTGGTAACGGAAACCAACGTGCTGGGCTTTGTGGAAAAATCCTTCAGCCTGAATTTTTCACGGGGTGGTGCCATGATTCTGGCCCAGTACTACAACCTGATTCGCCTGGGCCGCGAGGGTTACACCAGCATCCAGCACACCATGCGGGAGAACGCCCGCTACCTGGCGGGCGCCATTGATGACATCGGCAAGTTCGACATTCTCAATGCCGGCAAATATACCCCCTCGGTCATCCTGAAACTGAAGAGCGAGAGCAAATACAATGCCGCGGATGTGGTGGCGGCACTGGCCCAGCATGGCTGGATTGTGCCTGCCTTCAGCCTGCCACCGGCGGCTGAGCATGTGAATGTCATGCGGATGAACGTCAAGGAACAGTTCAGCCGTGATATGGCGGACATCCTGGTCAACGATTTGAAAAATACCATCACCAGGCTGGAGAACATCCATAGCAAGCCTTATGGCAAGGTTGGCACCCATCATCACTGATGGCGAGTGGTGGATCTTTGATGATCAGAGATTGTCAAGGCCAGCGGCCGGGAATGCCGGCCATCCAGAGAGCACACATGATAGGCTTGCAAATAGACGTGAAGGTCGCCAATTAACGTCCTTGATGTCCACTTGTTTCAGGCGTATCCTAAGTGTACATAAAGGCCGCCAATAGATGACTTTCACGTCCACTTAAGCCATGGATAACAAGACCGCATTGAAACGATTGAATCTTTGGGACAAGCAAGGCCGCTTCGTTTTTACCCGTGCCGACCTGGCCAAGATTTTCCATGAGGACAGTCCCCGCGCCTTCAAGGCGGGTTTGCAGCGCCTGGTGGCGGATGAGATTCTGCTGCGCCCGGTGCGTGGAGTATATCTTTACGAACTGAGTCAGAGCCGGGGCAGCGATACCATCGAGCACATTGCGAGGGCACTGCGCCGGGGCGAATACAACTATGTCAGCCTGGAGTCAGCCTTGAGCGAATACGGGGTGATCTCCCAGATTCCGGTGGAGCGGCTCACCGTGATGACCACTGGGCGCAAAGGCGAGTATCCGACCCCTTATGGCACTATCGAGTTTACCCACACCAAGCGCCGGCCAGTTGATATCCTGCCCGGTATCCGGGATGTGAACAGGCCCCTGAAACTGGCTACCGTGGCAACAGCCTGGCGCGATCTGAAAAGAGTGGGCAGGAACACCCACCTGGTGAACGAGCAGGAGTTGGCTGTTCATGATTGAGCATATCGACAAAGCGGATTTTGAGCATCTGACCGAATTGGCCATGAACGTCCCCGGCCGTGTACATATGCGACCAGTGATCCAGAAAGAGTTGTTGCACTACGATATTCTCTACAGCCTGGATAATGCCGGTCTGCTGGATCAGTTGACCTTCCAGGGCGGCACCTCGCTGCGCCTGTGTCATGGCTCTCCGCGCTTCAGCGAGGATCTGGATTTTGTCGGTGGCAAGGGCTTCACCCGGCAACAGCTTGAGCCGATCAAGGATTGCATCGAGCACTATATCGGCCAACGCTACGGGCTTGAAGTCAGTGTCAAGGAACCGCGGGAACTGAAAGACGAGCGTGAATATGCCGACCTGAAAATCGACAAGTGGCAGATTGCCGTGGTCACCTCTCCTGAGCGAAAAGATATCCCCCAGCAGCGTATCAAGGTGGAAGTCGCCAATATTGATGCCTATTCCCGTGAACCGAGAGCCTTGCAACTCAATTACACCTTTTTGCCGGAAGGCTACGGCGACACGTTGGTGCTGACGGAAACCCTGGACGAAGTCATGGCCGACAAGGTGGTGTCATTGGTAAACACCACGGGTTATGTGCGCAACCGGGATATCTGGGATTTACGCTGGCTGAAGCAACAGGGCGCGGAACTAAAAGTGGACTGGGTGGTCAATAAAATCCGTGATTATCGCATCGACGACTACCAGGATAAGCTGGTGCGCATGCTCAAGCGCCTGCCGGGGATCATCGAGGGGGAAGTGTTTCAGCGGGAGATATTGCGATTCATTCCACGGGACGTGGCGGAGCGCACTTTGAATAAACCCAAGTTCAATCAACTTCTGATCACAGAGGTGTCAGGTCTTCTGCAACAGGTGCGGGTGTCATTATAGATAGGCACTGCGGCATCGATCGGGTTTGCTGTAAGCAGGGCTTAGTGACTCATGAACTTCGAACAATTCGTGCTCGCCAACGAACCTTCCATCCGCCTCGCCTTCTTCTTCGTCGTGTTCGCCGCCATTGCGCTGTGGGAACTGGCCGCGCCCCGGCGCGCGCTCACCATTTCCAAAGCCCTGCGCTGGACCAGCAACCTCGGCCTGGTGGTGCTCAACACGGTGTTGCTGCGCCTGATCTTTCCGCTCGCGGCGGTCGGTGTCGCGGCTTTCGCGGCGGCAAACGGCTGGGGGCTGCTGAATCACTTTCAGGTGCCGTTCATGGTTGCGGTGCCGCTGGCGGTGATCGCCATGGATTTCGTCATCTGGCTGCAACATGTCATGGTTCACGCCGTACCGGCCCTGTGGCGCGTGCACCGCGTGCATCACGCCGACCTCGATTACGACGTGACCACCGGCGCGCGCTTTCATCCCATCGAGATTCTGCTGTCCATGCTGATCAAGTTCGCCACCATCGCAGTGCTCGGGCCGCCGGTGCTGGCGGTGGTGATTTTTGAGGTCTTGCTCAACGCCACTGCCATGTTCAATCATGGCAACATCCGCCTGCCGGCGGCGCTGGACCGGGTGCTGCGCTGGGTCGTTGTGACGCCCGACATGCACCGTGTGCACCACTCGGTGGAGGACGACGAAACCAACTCCAACTTCGGCTTCAGCCTGCCCTGGTGGGACCGTCTGTTCGGCACCTACCGCGAGCAGCCACGCGCCGGCCACATTGGTATGACCATCGGTATCCGCGATTTCATCGACCCGCGCGAAGTGGATCGTCTGGACGGCATGCTGCTGTTGCCATTCAAGGGGAAGGTCACCGGCTATGCCATCAACCGGCGCAGCTACTCCGATGGTCCTTTACCATGAACTCGCATAGAACCATATTGGAGTCATTCAGAGGTTCCTAGACCAAACCACTCGCCAACCCCGCCCCTATCAGCAACATACCGCTGGCAACCACCATGCGGACCACATGAAGAGTGACCTTGCGCAACAGGCGGCGACCGATGAGGGCGCCGACGAAGGCGCTGAGGGTGGCCACCAGGACCGGCGCCAGCATTTCCCGGCTTTGGCTGAAGTGGGCCAGTAGAAAGCCGCCACCGTAGACCAGCAGTCGCACCGCATCAACGATCACCGCCACCACCACCCCGGTGGCCACAAAGGCCTCCTTGGACAGGCCCGCCTTGATCAGAAAGGCGGATCGAAAAGCACCCTGATTGCCGGAGAGCCCGCCGAAGAATCCCGACAGCACGCCGCCCAGGGGCAGCCAGTGGACAGGAAAGGCCAGTTGCTGGAACCGGGGCCAGAGTTCCAGCAGGGAGAAGGCGATGATCAGGAGACCGATCAGCAGTTTTAATGGGGTGATTTCCCACTCGGCGCCAGCCATTGTGTAAGTGGCGAGTACGGGCAGGGCATCGAAGCGGGTCAGCAGCAGGGCCCCGACGAAGGCAGCCAGGGTAGCGGGTAGGCCGAAGCGCAGCACGATGCCCCAGTCGGCCAGGGAGGCCATCAACCAGAACTTGAAGAGATTATTGGCGAAGTGCACCAGTGCCGTGGCGGCAATGGCCAGGGGCAGCGGCATGAAGAGGGCGAACACCGGCATCAGCAGAGTGCCGAGGCCGAAGCCGGAGAACAGGGTCAGGCCGGAGGCGAGGAGGGCGGCAAGGGCGATCAGCAACAGGCTCATGGGATGAGAACTCCGGCGTGCACAAGCTTGTCACATGAGGCCTTTGCCTGTCCACGCCACTATAGTGTTGCGGGCCGACAAGTGCTTTCGGGAAATCGTGTCTCGCCCGGCTTCAGCCGCCACTTGCCCGCTGCAATTCGAATTCCGACTGGTTGTACTGGGTCAATGATTCCAGATACTCGAAGCGGGCCTGGGTCAGGTTTTCCTCCGCCAGCAGCACTTCCAGCACTGCCGCCACCCCGAAGTCGCGGCGTGCCATGGCCATGTCCAGGGCCGATTGCGCCGCTTCCAGCGCCCGTTCGGCAATACTTACCTGCTCGCGCAGGGCCGAACGCTGGGTGTGGGCCGATACCACCTCGGTCATGATGACATCCTGGGTCAGGGTCCGTTCCAGCCGGGCGCTGGCCTCCCTTGCCTCGGCCACGCCGATGCGACGCTTGTCGAAGAGGCCACCGGGGCCGAAACGCCAGGACAATTCCAGGTTGTAGCTCTGGGCGCCGCCGAAGCCGCTCCATTCATGGTTGGGACCACCGTTGAGCTGGTAAAAATTGGCACGGGCGTTGAGAGAAGGATAGCGTGGCCCCACCCTGACTGCCTCGGTTTCCGTTGCTGCCGCGGCGATGCTGGCATTGGCCACTCTCAGTTCCGGCCTGGCGCTCTGGGCCTGGGTCAGTAACTGGCCCAGGGGAATGGCGGGGTCGGTAAGGCTCATGGGGGCGCGGGCATCATCCATGGGCAGCAGGTCCACCTCGGGTTCCAGGTGCAGCACCTGGGCCAGTCTGGCGGCGGCAATGCGCCGGTGGGCCTGGGTCCGCACCAGCAGACCCCGGTTCTGTTCCAGCCGGGTCAAGACCCGGTAATACTCCACCTGGGGGGCTAGGCCGATGGTGACCGCCCGTGAGACTTCATCGGCGTAGGTTTCGGCGGTGTTCACTGCCTGCTCCGCCACCTGGATGGCGTCATTGGCCCGGGCCAGCTCCAGGTAAGCTGCCGCCGCCCTGGTAACCGTGTTGCGGCGTTCCACTTCGGCGCGGGCGTTGGCCAGATCCACCAGTTGGCGGGCGCGCAGGCGTTCATAGAGGGCATCACCCAGATTCAGGTTGAGGTTGAGCGAGGCACCCAAGGTCACTGCCTGTCGGTTGACAAAATCGACGATGCCGATGATGTCCTGCAATTGGCCATCATGGTAGTGGCCGGTGACGCCAGGGGCCAGAAAGGGCAGGAAGCGGTTGAAGGTTTCGGCGTAGGTGGCCTCCGCTTCGCGCACCCGGGCCACCGCCAGGGCGATCTGCAGGTTCTGGGCACCGGCCAGGCGCAGGGTGGTGGCCATGTCGATGGCATGGGTTTCCGTGCCGGTTTCAAGGCCGGCTTCAAGAGGCGTCTGGGCGCCGGCCGACAGGAGCAGGCTGCCATTGAGCAGCAAGCCTGTGAGGACTGCGACAAGGTGAGACATTCTCATGGGCGTGAACTCCGGCTGATGGCCTGGCCATCAGTGAGTCCGCCGGTGGGGGGAATGGCCAGGGTTTCCGTGCCGTCAAGGCCGGAGAGGATTTCCACCAGGTCACCATCATTGAAGCCGGTGCCAACGGAGATCCGGCGCACTC
>JBJHAY010000191.1:0-7274 GCA_050485205.1 Gammaproteobacteria bacterium | reverse complement strand
GCCGTGAACAGGCCAATGCCCAAGCCTTCCACCTTGAAACTGCCGGCACAGTCATAAGGCTGTTCCCGTTGCAAATAATGCTCGATTTCCTCCTCAGTGAGCATTCTGAACTCAACATCAAAGGTTTCAAGGCAGCCACGGCACTGACCACTGGCACTGTGCAACAGAGCCAGGCCGGTATGAAAGGTGACCATCCGGCCACGGCATTGAAGTAGTTGCTGCCGGGCAGTTTCATAGTTGCCAGGCTTGCCCAGCACGACTCCTTGTACAGAGCAGACTTGATCCGCGCCGATTATGAAAGCATTCGGAAACTTCCGGGCCAAGGCCCTGGCCTTGGCATCAGCGAGGCGCAAGGCCAGGTCGACCGGAGATTCTCCAGGCAAGGGCTGTTCATCCACGCCGGGATTGGCATGAACAAAGGGCACTCCCAATTGGGCCATTTGTTGGCGACGATAAGGGGAAGAAGAGGCTAACACCAGTTTCATGCGACAATTGTAACGCCCAGACATTCACCTGTAAGCCACTTTCACGACCTTCCCGCATCAGGATTGCCAGGTTCGACAGTGCTCCGCCACTGCTCTGAAACCGGTGTAATAACATTTGACGGAACAGCAACTTGCGCATATTATGCGCGCCTATGTCAATTGACCCGTTTCCAACGCGAATCGATCCATACCGTTTTTTCAACCGCCACACTTCGCTCAGCAGTGAAATCGCCTTGAACCGCTTCCAGCGGCTCGCGACTTATTTGAGTTCCCAGGATGGGGTGGTGGTGACTGATATGGAATTCAGTCGCGATGGACAGTCCCGCAGAATCATCAGCGGACAGGTCAAAACCGTGGTGAAGCTGACTTGCCAACGTTGCTTGCAGGAAATGGACTTCTCCATAGACGCCAAAATGCTGGTATTGGTGGCGGACAGCGATGAGGAAGCCCGCTTGCTTTCCGATGAAGCCGAAGTAGTGGTGGCCGAGGAAGAGGGGATCGACATGATGTCTCTGTTGGAGGATGAGCTGATTCTCAGCCTGCCAATCGTGGCCTGTCATGACCAACTCTGTCAGCACCCCGATGTGGGACAGCTTGGCGATCCGGTAGCTGCAACACGGGATGATGAAGAGGAAAAAAGCCCCTTCGCCGTGCTCAAAGGGCTGCCGTTTGGGGATTCCAACGGTCGCTGAAGGCAGCCAGGTGCTTCGGGCATGGTGCTTGTTAATTTTTGATTGAGGAGTAACACAATGGCTGTACAACAGAACAGGGTCACCCGCTCCAAGCGTGGCATGCGCAGGTCCCACGACGCGCTCACAAAGCCTACACTTTCCACTGATGCCACCACTGGTGAGCGTCATCGCCGTCATCACATGACACCCGATGGTTTTTATCGCGGCCGTCAGATCGTGCAGGGCAATGACGAGTAATTCGTCGTTGCCTGCGTGCAATTGTCCTCTGGGTATATGACCCATGAACCATGAAAGCAGCTCCCCTGGAGCTGCTTTTTGCTTTACAGGAGTTGGACATGATCAATGACAAGCTTGGCTGCGTGTTCCCCGGCCAAGGCTCACAAAAAATCGGCATGTTGGCCGAGCTGGCGAGTGAATTTCCACTGGTACTGGATACTTTCAATGAAGCATCGTCCGTGCTTGGTTATGACTTGTGGGATCTGGTGCAAAACGACAACAATAACGACCTTTCCAAAACGCATATTACGCAGCCATCGATACTGACCAGCTCCGTCGCAATCTGGCGTGTTTGGCAGAGCCTCGGTGGTCCCCAGCCAGTTCTGATGGCAGGACACAGCCTCGGTGAGTATTCAGCGCTGGTATGCAGTGGGGTTATCGATTTCAAGGCTGGTGTGGATCTGGTCCGCAAACGCGGAGAATTCATGCAGTCCGCCGTGCCTGAAGGGGTGGGTGGCATGGCTGCCATCGTTGGACTGGATGATGCAGTGGTGATGGAAGCATGCGCCAAGGCTGCCGAAGATCAAGTGGTTGAAGCAGTCAACTTCAACTCACCCGGCCAAGTGGTGATCGCGGGGCATGCGGAGGCGGTGGAAAGAGCCATCGCCCTTTGCAAGCTGGCTGGTGCCAAGCGTGCCTTGCCGCTGCCGGTCAGCGCACCCTTTCATTGTCGCCTGATGCAACCCGCCGCGGAGCGCTTCAAGACTGTGCTGGACGGCGTCACCCTGAAGTCACCCTCTATCCCTGTGCTGCAAAATTTTGGTCTGCGCGCGGAGTCCGACGTGGAGACTATTCGTGCCAACCTGGTCAGCCAAATCCACAGTCCAGTGCCCTGGGTCGAAACCATCAAATTGTTTGCCGCCAAGGGTGTGGAAAACATGCTGGAGGTTGGTCCTGGCAAGGTACTTTGCGGACTGGTAAAACGCATTGAGGAAAACCTGACCGTCAATGCCATCAATGACCCGGAAAGCTTGCGTCAGGCATTGACAGGTATTGGTTCAAGTTCCTGAACATTCAATCCGGCACTGAGTCATGCCGGGTTAATCGTTACCAGATCAAAATATGCAAAGAGAAAAAGTCATGAGCATAGAGAACAAAATTGCTGTCGTAACCGGGGCTTCCCGTGGCATTGGTCAGGCCATTGCCCTGGCCCTGGGCGGCGCCGGCGCCGTAGTGGTGGGCACCGCCACTTCTGAGGCTGGCGCGGAAAAAATCAGCGCATATCTGCAGCAGGCCGGGATCAAGGGCAGGGGCTTTTGCCTGGATGTTGGTTCCGACGCTTCGGTTGAGCAATTCTGCCAGCAGGTGCAGGAAGAAATCGGCACAGTTGAAATTCTGGTCAACAATGCCGGCATAACCCGGGACAACCTCATGCTGCGCATGAAGCAGGAGGAATGGGACAGCGTCATCAATACCAATCTCAGCGCCATATTCAGAATGTCGCGGCCACTGCTGCGCGGCATGACCAAGGCGCGCTGGGGCCGCATTATCAATATCGGCTCCGTGGTTGGCTCCAGCGGCAATCCCGGACAGGCCAACTATGCGGCAGCCAAGGCCGGCGTGGCGGGTTTTGCCAGGGCACTGGCCATGGAAATCGGCTCCCGCGGCATCACCGTCAATACCGTAGCGCCAGGCTTCATCGACACTGACATGACGCGGGAGCTTGGAGAAGAGCAAACCAAGTCGCTGTTGAGCAAAATCCCTCTCGGCCGCTATGGCAATCCCGCCGAGATTGCCGCCGTGGTGGCATTCCTGGCATCAGAACAGGCCGGTTACATCACCGGGGAAACGATCCATGTCAACGGGGGAATGTATATGGCATAATCCGCGCCTTGACGTGCGCCAAAGGGCGCGGTGCAAACTTGGCCAAGTTACCGTGGGTAGCGTTGCATGGTTGATTTTGCAAGGTTTTTTTCAACTGAAAATAATCAGCTTTGAGATTACAATTCGGGCAAAAACAGGTAAACTTGCGTCTCGTGCGCCAGGGGCTGGTCAGAAAATAACCAGGCAACGGCCTGATACCGGACGCGACAAAAGTTTTTAAGTACTTAGGAGCTAACAAGACCTATGAGCAGCATTGAAGAACGAGTGAGAAAAATTGTCTCCGAGCAACTTGGCGTTAAGGAAGAAGACGTGAAGCCTTCCTCTTCCTTCGTCGAAGACCTTGGTGCAGACTCCCTGGACACTGTGGAACTGGTGATGGCACTGGAAGAAGAGTTCGAGACCGAGATCCCGGACGAGGATGCCGAGAAAATCACCACTGTGCAACTCGCCATCGACTATATTACTGAACATCAGTAATAACGGGTCAGCAGCAGCGAATCCAATAAAAAGCTACTTCCGGCATGAGCTCCGGAGTAGCTTTTTTTTATAGTCTATAGGATTATCTCCCGATACCTGATGGAGGGCGCAGGTTTGTCCCGCAGAAGAGTCGTTGTTACAGGCATTGGCGCGATCACCCCGCTGGGCAACAGCGCGGAGCAAACGTGGCGTGGCCTGGTAGCTGGCAACAGTGGCATAGAACCCATCAAGCAATTCGACACATCGGCATTTCCCACCCGCTTTGGTGGGTGCGTGAAGGCTTTCGATATCACTGATTACATTCCCGCCAAGGAAGCCAGGCGCATGGATGTATTTCTGCAATATGGCATTGCCGCTGGCATGCAGGCAGTGCAGGACGCTGGGCTATCCGAAGCCGGATATGACCCGTTGCGGGTCGGCATCTCCGTGGGATCTGGGATCGGAGGCATCACCTCCATCGAAAACACCTACGAATTGATTCAAGGTGCAGGTCCACGGAAAATTTCTCCTTTTTTCGTGCCAGGTGCCATCATCAACATGATTTCTGGCACCCTGTCCATTCAATTCAATTTTCAGGGGCCCAATCTGGCGGTGACCACCGCCTGCACCACTGGTACTCACAATATCGGCCTTGCCGCGCGTCTGATTGCTTATGGCGATGCCGATGCCATGGTGGCCGGCGGCGCGGAGATGGCCACTTCGCCGGTGGGATTGGGAGGTTTTTGCGCCGCCCGTGCACTGTCCAGTCGCAATGATGACCCTCAAGGCGCCAGTCGCCCCTGGGATGCAGACCGCGATGGCTTTGTGCTGAGTGACGGCGCCGGCCTGATGGTGCTGGAAGAATATGAAGCCGCTCGCCGCCGTGGCGCCAAGATCTATGCTGAACTGGTGGGCTTCGGCATGAGTGGAGATGCTCATCACATCACCTCACCACCCGAAGATGGGCGTGGTGCCGCGGCCTGCATGCTCAATGCCTTGCGTGATGCCGGCCTCAACCCGGAGTCAGTCCACTACATCAACGCCCACGGCACTTCGACACCCGCTGGCGATCTCGCGGAAACCCTCGCCATTCGTCGGGTTTTTGGCGACCATGCGGAGCGTTTGGCGGTCAGCTCAACCAAGTCCATGATCGGTCATCTGCTGGGCGCGGCCGGCTCGGTGGAGGCCATTTTCTGTGTATTGGGCTTGCGCGATCAGGTGGCGCCGCCCACCATCAATCTGGAAACCCCAGGCCCCGGTTGCGACCTGGATTACGTGCCCCATACCGCCAGGGAGATGACCATGAGCGTGGTACTCAACAACTCATTCGGCTTTGGCGGCACCAACGGCACCTTGGTGTTCAAAAAGATCTGAGGTTTCCCTCATGCGTCTAGACGGTCAGCCCGTGGACAGCCTCCCGCTTGACGACAGAGGCCTGGCCTATGGAGATGGACTGTTCGAAACCATCCTGCTCCATCACGCCAGGCCAGTCTTTCTGCAACGCCACCTGAACCGGCTGACCCTGGGCTGCGAGCGCCTCGGCATTACCCTGGATCTGAAGCGCCTGGAGCAGGAGATCGCTGATTACAGCCACTCATTCACCACCAGGGGGGTGCTCAAGATCATCGTAACCCGCGGCAGCGGTGGGCGTGGTTACCGGGTCAGTCCAGGCATGGGCGCCAGGCACATCCTGTCACTGCACCCACTGCCAGCCCCAGCCCATGGACCGGATGGAATTGCCACTTTCCTGTGCCGCCAGCGCCTGGCCCGCCAACCCAGCCTGGCGGGAATCAAGCATCTCAACCGGCTTGAACAGGTGCTGGCATCCCTGGAATGGCCCGCTGATGCCCTGGTCCATGAAGGTCTGATGCTGGACACCGAAGGCTTGGTGATCGAAGGCACGCGCAGCAACCTGTTTCTGGTTGAACAAGGCAGACTGCTGACTCCCTCACTCGATTTGTGCGGTGTCAATGGCATCATGCGCGAGGTTCTGTTGGAGTCTTTCGGCGCGGAAGCAGAGATTAGCGGGATCACACTGGAACGTTTGCTGGCGGCCACGGAAGTCTTTGTCTGCAACAGTGTTTTTGGGGTCTGGCCCGTGGTAAGGTTGCATCTGCCGGAAGGCAGCCAGCATTACATGGCAGGCGAGTTTACCCGGCGCGCTGCTGACGTATTCGAGAATGCCCTGAGTCTCCATGAAAAGTGAATGGCCAAAATATGCCTTGTGGATCTTCATCCTGACACTGGCCGTAGTGGTGCGGGTTCAGTTTTATCACAACAGTCTTAATAGCCCATTGCAACTGGAGCAAGCCCT
This sequence comes from Gammaproteobacteria bacterium, assembly GCA_050485205.1. Classification (GTDB taxonomy): domain Bacteria; phylum Pseudomonadota; class Gammaproteobacteria; order Pseudomonadales; family Pseudohongiellaceae; genus JAVVEZ01. Next base: position 1,227 of record JBJHAY010000191.1, on the reverse strand, counting down.
GGAATACCAGGTCAAGCCTGGTGCCACCCTGCGGCAAGTGTCCAGAGAGTTGGCGGCACAGGGAATTCTGAAACAGCCGGGCGATCTGATTTTACATGCCCGCCTGAACGCCGACGCCAACAGGATCCAGGCTGGAGAATACCTGCTCAGCCCCGGACTCAGTCCTCTGCAATTCCTGGATAAATTGAAGCGCGGTGACATGTTGCTGCGCCAGGTGACCCTGGTGGAAGGCTGGACAGTTCAGCAGGCACTGGCGGCCATTCATGCCAGCCCCCATGTGGTCAAGACTCTGCCGGCGGGAGACCTGGAAGCGCTGGCCCAGGCCCTGTCCACGCAACAGCATCCGGAAGGGCTGTTCTTTCCAGACACCTATCTGTTCACTCGCGGTGCCACTGACCGCCAGATATTGGAGCAGGCTCGGGAACGCATGCGGCGAATCCTGGATGAGGAGTGGAGCAGGCGCGATACCGACTTGCCCTATGCCAATCCCTACGAGGCCCTGATCATGGCCTCGATCGTGGAAAAGGAAACCGGTGTCGGCGCCGAACGTGAGCGCATAGCCGGTGTATTCGTGCGGCGTCTGCGCCTGGGCATGCGGCTGCAAACCGATCCTACGGTCATTTACGGTCTCGGCCCTGATTTCAGTGGCAACCTGACCCGGGCCGGCCTGCAAACCGACACCCCTTACAATACCTATCTGCGCGCCGGACTCCCCCCAACACCAATTGCCATGCCAGGGCGCGGCGCCATAGCCGCCAGCCTGCATCCCGCGGAGGAAGACACCTTGTATTTTGTTGCCCGCGGTGACGGCACTCACCACTTCTCTGCCACCCTGGAGGAGCATAATGCGGCGGTGCGGCATTATCAGGTGGAAAACCGTGCCCAGAACTACCAGTCAGCCCCTCCTGCCACGGCCATTGGAGACACTCCGTGAGCAAAGCACGGAGCAACAATGCCCGTTTTATCGTGGTGGAAGGCGTGGATGGCGCGGGCAAGGGTGTACAAAGCAGGTTATTGCTGAAAGTCCTCAAGGAAGCGGGTCTGCCTGTTATCCTGACCAGGGAGCCAGGGGGCTCGCCAGGGGCCGAGCAAATCCGGCGTTTGATCGTTGAGGGCGATGTGGAGCGCTGGGACAGCATGACGGAACTGCTGCTGATCTATGCAGCCCGACGCGCGCACCTGGTGGAAACCGTGTGGCCAGCCCTGGCTGCGGGAACCTGGGTTATC
>JBJHAY010000190.1:0-7307 GCA_050485205.1 Gammaproteobacteria bacterium | reverse complement strand
GTGCCTCCCCCGCGCTCACGGGCGGCGTGTGATTGAGCATCAGCACCACCCCTGCCACTGGCGCAAACAATTGTGCGAGTGGCTCCCCGAAGTAGTCGGTAACCTCTCCCACCAGGGTACCCGCCTCGACTTCCGCGCCAATGGCCACCCTGGGATGGAACAAGCCGCTCACAGGACTGGCCACGTCCACCAATGGCTCATACAGCACTGCATCCTCGGCGCCAGGCGCCAAGCCAGGCAGCATGTCCAGATGATAAAGTGCATTGCGTGACACCTGCAGCATCTGTTCCACCCATGCCTCATCCCGTTGCCCCAGATGCCCAATTTCCACGGTCAGCGCCGGCTTGCCCCTGGTCATGGCGGTATTGGGATAGGAGATGGCATTGTCGGGATCACGCGGGCGTTCACCATACAGGACAATGTGGCGCATGCCGGTGGCCCTGGCAAAGGCCAGGGTACGGGCGTCCAGTTCGGGATCGTCCACATAGGGCGCATAGACATGGGGCAACAATTCCTCATGCCAACTGCCGGAATGCATGTCGATGAGATAGTCACTCCGTGCCACGACTTCCCTGGTCAGGAAGGCGGCCAGCCTTTCCGTGGCACTACCTCCGGCGCTACCTGGGAACACCCGGTTCAGATTCTTTTCATCAAGAGGGCTGAGCGCCACGCGCCGACCATGAAAGCCGGCGAGATTGGCCAGGTGCACCAACACCAGGGTGCCGCGCAGATCCTGGGCGTCAATTGCTTCACGCAGCCGTTGCAGGGCCAGGATGGCGGGAAATTCATCACCATGGATACCCGCGGTCAACACCAGCACCGGCCCTGGCATGACACCATTGAACACGGTAATCGGGATCTCGTGCTCATCCACCTGGGCCATGAAAGAATGACTGCTGCCGACCGCCACCTGCCGCCCCGCCAGTTCGAAGGGCACCTGGGCAGGGGCCTGGTTGGCGGCGCCCATGCCACAAAGCAAGCAAATGGCGATGATCCAAGCATTGTGCTGCCTGGGCATGAGTTGTACCGTGTTGGGACGTGCCATGTCGGTGTTCATCCTGAATATTGCAAAGTGAAGCCACCCGCATCTGATGCAAGCGGCGCACACAGTCTGAGAAGTGACGTCTTGTGTTGCTTATCTTGCCCGCGCGACATAATACCTAAGCAAGGTCTCACCCCGGCATGACCGAGTTGTGAAATTGCACGATAAACCATTGCCCCTGGCGTCGAGCAAGGGCGATGCTGACCCGCAGTGGCGTGCCACTGTCCGCGCCACGGCGGGTAATCTGCCAGATGCCTGACAGCAGGACGTGATCTTCCGACAACACGTGTGTGGAAGTGGCCACTGAACTGGCCACAAAATCACCGGGGGCGCGGTTGGCCATGGCGGAGAAATACTGGCGAATACCATCCGGGCTTTCAACCAGGCTCTGTGATCCCGTCCCCCAGAACAGGGCATCATCTGCAAACAGCGACAGCACTCCTTCCAGGTCCGAGGCGGTAAAGGCGCTTAAAAACTGGGCAAAGGCTGCTTCGGCTTCCTCACCCGTGTCGGCTCGAAGTGACAAGGGCCAAGTGATCAACAGCAGTGCACCGAGGACCACGCCGGCCAGTGCATCAGTGCACCGAAAGCGGCCAAGGCGACAATTACCTCTTGATCTCTGAATTGGCAATGATCGGATCATACACAACATCCATCAGATTGAACGGGAAAGAATACGCACTCAAAGAATGCCTGCACGTTATTACTGCCCAGGGCATAGGTATCGACACCAGCGCCAAGAGGAAAGTCCGTGGCACGAGCGCCGGGTGTGCCGTCCATCAATGTCGACAGCCCACTGCTGGCCAAGGGTTTGGGCCGTGGCATGGCCCGGGAAGGAAACAACGATGGCGACGACAACAGTGCTGAAAAGACAGTGAAGGCCCCGCATGAGATATCCTTTTTGCGTTAAATGATATCTGCTAACCGGGAATACCAACATTTTCTTTCATACAACCCAAACCTGCCAACAAGCCAGCAATGACAAGCGCCACCCACGGCAGGAGCATGCCTGGCATGCCACCCAGGCTGACATAACCAAGCCTGATGGCGAAGCTGGCCAACACCACCATCAGTGGCACCAGCACCAGCCAAGCTGGCAACCCCATATCCCGCGTGCGCCTGGCCAGCAGCACGAACAAGGGATACATCAAGGTCAGCATGCAGAACTCTGCGTTGCGGCCGGTCACGAAATAGCCAAAGAAAAACACTGCCGCCAGAACAGTCATAAGCGCAGGCACGAATACAGCCCTGGCGGTACTGCCTTTGGGATTGATGAACAAGGCATCATAATGATCCTGCCCCCCCGCAGTCTCGCCAATGGCCAGGGCATGCCGCTCCAGCACTCCCTGGTAATGGCTCAGATAGGCCAACATCAAGAACCCATTGAATGCAAAAGCGATGAGGGCCAGCGCAGTATTCAGGAACTGTTGGTCCAGGATAAGCGCCCAGAACAAGGCACAGACAGTAATGGGCATCAGTGCGCACAGCGCCAAGGGAACAAAGGCGCCCGCAAGCAGCATGGCCCCGGCCACCAATTGGAATGCCATGGCCACATCCAGCAGCCGTGAGTTGACCAGAGCGGTCATCAGTTGCATGGCAAGCGGCCCCTGCCCGGTTGGCGCGGACCAGAGCGAGAGGAACAGATAGTTGGCGCCATTGAGCAGCATCCAGGCACCGAACAGCAAACGCCCGGCAAGCACCAATTGCTGCCTGTTCACATGATCGGTCACGGCGCCCAGGGTAAACATATCCCGGTAATGCCTGAAATAGGCCAGGCACAGCAAGACATTGGTGAGCAGCGTTGCATAACCGAAGATGGCCGCGCGCGATCCCCAGCCCTCCAGCGGTGCATCCCAATAAAACACGCCGAAGGATACCGGCAGACAGATCAACAGCATCAGCGGGGTATAAAACCCGAACAGAACACCAAGCCCGGCGATCAATTCAACCGCCTTCACCAGGTCGAACAGGTGACTGTCGATGAGGGCGATGACCAGTTCCTGGCTCAGGGGTTGAGTACCCATGGGTTGGGGAAATATGGGCAGGAAATGATTCAGGCCGGCGGGAATCATCCATGAAGCAAAAAGTAAGCGTAGAAACCAGACAGGATATTTCATTGTAATTTCTCCCTTGGAAAGGAGTTATTATTCAAAGATTCCTTAATCCGACCTTGTACAACTCGTTGAAATAATGCTTTCGACGGGTTGATGCAATACCCGGATCATAGGCATGAGACAGGCCTTGCTACTGAACAGACGGTATACATAGTCCTCTAACTTGTGCCTCTTGTCCATAGCACTCAACGGCAACCTGCTATTGTGCTGTACCCCCATGATTCACGGCCGCAAAGAGCTCACCCGGCATCACCGCATGCGCCTGCTATTGACAGAGAATTCTGTAACTTCGCGGCTCGACAGAGATTGGCGCAAAATATTGCAACGACTGGACAGCCGCACTTCGAAGGTTTAGGCTTGTACCCTGCAGAATAACAACAAGGTTGCACCGCAACCCGGAGCGACCATAAAACCGAGGGGGGAATCATCGTGCTGCCATTCATCCGGCGCCATGCCCATTGGGGCCTGATCCTGACTCTTGGCGCCAGCCTGGCCAAGGCCCAGTTCGGTGCCGGTTTCGGACCACCACTGGAGGTCGCCCCCCCGCCACGGGAATTCTCCACTTCCGATGAGCACTATCAGTATCTCCTTCAACAGGCCAATGGTGGCACCAGCCATGACTGGCAAAGCCTGCCGCGCTGGGATGGCCTGTGGAACACCGCTGGCAACACCCATATGTCACTCTTCATCGATGGTGGCCTCGGTGGCGGCACGGTAAAACCTGGCGTGCTCACCCCCGCCTACGAAACCGCCTATCGGGAGCGCTGGCGTCAGCAGATGGACGAAGGCGAGGTCGGCTATGACCGCCTCACCCACTGCGAGCCTGCAGGACTGCCACGTTGGCTGCTGGAACCCTACAGTCATGAATTCATCAACATGCCGCAACAGTCGGTATTCATCAATGACTTTGCCAATTCCATCCGCCGGGTTCATATCGGACAGGAGCATACCAATCTGTTGGAAATGATCGGCACCCATTCCTGGTATGGCGATACCATCGGCTTCTGGGACGGCAACAATCTCATCACCCATACCAAGTACCTCTTCCCCGCCGATTTCACCCGTTGGTCACCCATGACCAGCAATCAGTTCGAACTGGTGGAAACCTGGGAACTGAAGCAGTACGGTGATGTTGAGCGTCTCGAAGTGCAGGTCAGCATGTATGATCGCCATGCCTTCGTGAAACCCCTTCATGCCGTCTATGCCTTCCGCCGGGCCCTGGACCTGGAGCAAATCGGTTACCGCGTGCAGCATTGGGAATGTGAGCAAAGCAGCAATTCCTATCTCGACGAGAACGGCAAAACCAATTTCTATCTGCCTGGCGACGCGGGTTACAAGGATCCGCGGGGCGCCACTCTGTTCCCCGAACTGCCGGGACAGACCCGCGACCCCTACAGCGAAGAATGAAAATGGCGGACTGATCCGAGCTCACATAAGCACGAGGAAATCTTGTGATGAAAACACTACTGGCCCTGTTCAGCGTATTTCTTGCCACCACGGCAAGCAGCCATCATTCCTTCAGCATGTTCGACAAGGACACCGAGCTGGTCATTACCGGCACTGTTTCGGAATGGGCATTTAATAATCCTCATGCCTGGCTGCACGTCAACGTAGTGGGTGAAGACGGAGAGACCACTCTGTGGAGTTTCGAGGGCGCGGCACCGCCATCATTGGTGAGGCGTGGCATAACAGGCCGCACTTTCAAGCCGGGTGATGCGGTCACGGTCATGTTCTGTCCCTTGACCGACGGGCGCACAGGTGGCGCCATTGCCTGGGCAAAACTGGCTGACGCTTCCTACGTCAGCCCCAACGACGGTGGCTGCCGTGGCGGCCAGGACAACATCTCCCGCTGGGAGAGATGGCTGGAGCAGGGTATTACCTCCAACAAGGATGCCCGGGCGCAGTAAGCAATAATCAAGGGATCAATTCCACGGTAACCCGACGACTGCGCCAATCCTCGATGCCATTGGCTTCGCCATCGCCATCGACCCAGGCAATTTCGGTGTCAATCTCAAGGCCTGCCCCCTGCAACAATGTGGCGACTTCCTGGGCGCGACGACGGCCCACTTCTGGGGATTCCTGGAGCAAGGTGCCATCACTGAGCAAATGGGCACCGCGAACACCGGTGACGACCATGCTCCTGGCCCCTACTTGCCCGGCGGTGCGCAGGATATTCTGCAGATTACCCGGATGCCGGAATGAAACCCCCTTGTCAAAGTCGAAGTGGATGTCAATGGTTTGGCGTCCCTCTGGCGGCGTTGTGTCGCGTGGCACTCCAGGTGGCGCGGCGAATGCCAGGCTGCCGCCACTGGGGCCGGGGGGCCGTGGATTGAAGTCAATGACATAACGATCTTCAGCTGGCAGCATGGTGTTACAGTTATGGTCCAGTTCAGGCATCACCGACAACCTCACTTCCTCCAGCACGATGCCACCACAGATCAGTGGCTGATCTGTGACAATACCCTCTACCAACACTTGATGCCCCAACATGGGGGGCTGCACCGCGGCACTGACATCACTCTGGATGGTCAGATAATAAGTATCACCTTCATAGTCGCTGATCCAACATGGCACGGAGCGAGTATCACGCACCACTGGACAACTGACAAAGCTGATGCGCTCCCCTGGCGCCGGTGGCGCAGCGGAGCTTGCAGTGGCAAGGGTCATCCCGGCGCAAAACAGCATACTGATACGAGCATTCCTCATTACAGCACCCCCAGAAAATTGACAAGATCGATCCGCTCCTGCTCAGTCAAACGAATATTGAAGCGCCGATCATAGAAATCCACCAACTCCCGCAAGTTGGCGGCGGAGCCGTTGGAAAAATATGGCGCCCGCGCGGCCAGTGCCCGTAATTGCTGGATCACAATCGCACCCACATCCTCGCACTTGCCGGAAATCAATGCTCGCCCCGGATCCTGGGTGTAGATGGTGCGCCCCAGGAAGGGATGTGGTGGCAAGTCTTCACGGCAGTCGATACGGAACAAGGGCATCACTGGCTCTGCGTTGGCCCAGGGACTTTCCGGTGGCTCCAGTGCCCAGGGCAGGTTGGTGCTGCCAAGATCCATCCAGCCATTGGCGGTGTCCATACCTGTCATATGCATGCCATGGCAGGTAGCACAAGTGCGTTTGATCGGGTTGCCAAGACCAACCGTGTTGATATGGGTGGCGTCGCTGATCCAGAAGGTGCGGAAGAAAAACACGTCATGACCGCGCTGTACTGACTCAAGGAAGGCGTTGCGAGCACGCTGCTCCTCTGTTTCAGCTGCGGGAAGCTCTGCCCATTTATTTTCCATCGGAATCACAAAAGCTGTCGTGTTGTTGCCCAACACGCCGTCACGCCCTTGGGCCATGGCCTGCGGGCCAATGCCGGACGGGCCACCCTGCTCCACCAGGGAACCCCCATGGATCGACCAGGACTGAGCACCATAGAGTTGCAACTCGAAGGCTCTGATTGCATTCAGTTGTTCCTCGCTCAGTGGCTCGGACACCTGCATGTGGTCATGGGCAGCGGCCTGGGCCTGGGATTTGAGGGTAACCTTGCGCGCATCCGCCATCATGTTCATGTTAACTGGCAGGCCTGTATCCTCGTCGCGAACGGCAAGTTGTCCGGTTTTGCCAATGAACGGCGATACACCGAAACCCGCTGACTCCACGTAACGCAGATTCAATGCTGGCCGTGGCCGCCGGTATACGGAAATCTGCCGCATCTCTCCTTCGATGCCGTATACGGGATCGGTATTGCACCCGGTGGGATCACGCACCACCTCAATACTGAACTCCGGTTCCACATCCGCTGGCGGCCAGGGCAAGGCGACACGAAACAGTCCACGGTCCAGCAGCAAAGAGTGGGATGCCTCCTCTGCTGGTGTAAGATTGGGACAGTTGGCACCATCAACCATGGCGAAGATCGGGTCAGCGCCTTGAGTCACCTGCCAGCGTTCACGGATGCTCTTCAAAGACAGCGACATACCATCGGCGGGCTGGTGGCAGGACACGCAGGCACGGCCATTGGTGCCGACCGGCTCAAAAAACGGGTGCCCTGCCGTGGCGATCTCACCCTCGGCATTCACCAGCCCCAGCCTGCCCAATTCATTGGCATACTCCACGTAGGCCGGGAGTGGGCGCCCCTCGCCAGGATCCCACCATTG
>JBJHAY010000189.1:0-7315 GCA_050485205.1 Gammaproteobacteria bacterium | reverse complement strand
GTTTGATTGGTGGAGGCGGGTGTCTCACTTGCCCGGATAATCACGCCTTACCGGGCCGGTATAGAGCTGACGCGGACGCCCGATCTTGAAGGGGTTGCTGATCATTTCATGCCAGTGCGCCACCCAACCCGGTGTTCTGCCAGTGGCGAAGATCACCGTGAACAGGTTGGTGGGAATGCCGATGGCCTTGAGGATGATGCCGGAGTAGAAATCCACATTGGGATACAGGTTGCGTTCCACGAAGTATTGGTCTTCCAGGGCGATCTGTTCCAGTTTCTTGGCGATCTTCAGCAACGGGTCGTCGATGCCCAGTTCCTCCAGCACCCGCTCGCAGGCTTCGCGCAAGACCTTGGCGCGGGGGTCGAAGTTCTTGTAGACCCGATGACCGAAGCCCATCAGGCGGAAGGGGTCGTCCTTGTCCTTGGCGCGGGCGATGTACTTGCCGATCTGGCTTTCATCACCAATCTGCTCCAGCATTTTCAGCACGGCTTCATTGGCGCCGCCGTGGGCAGGGCCCCATAGCGCGGTGATGCCGGAGCTGATGCAGGCGTAGGGATTGGCGCCAGTGGAACCGGCCAGGCGTACCGTGGAAGTGGAGGCATTCTGCTCGTGGTCGGCATGGAGCAGGAATATCTTGTCCATGGCATCCGCCAGCACCGGGCTCACTTCGTATTTCTCGCAAGGGGTGCCAAACATCATGTACAAGAAGTTGGCGCTGAAATCCAGGTCGTTGCGCGGATACATGAAGGGTTGGCCGATGGAATACTTGTAGCACATGGCCGCCAGGGTCGGCATTTTCGCGATCAGGCGATGGGCCGCCACCATGCGATGTTCTTCGTTGTCGATTTCCAGCGTGTCATGATAGAAAGCGGAGAGGGCGCCAACCACGCCGATCATGATCGACATGGGGTGAGCATGACGGGGGAAGCCGTTGAAGATGTGGCCCAGTTGTTCATGGACCATGGTGTGGTAGCGGATACTGGTGACGAATTCTTGTTTTTGTTTGGAATCTGGCAATTCGCCATTGAGGAGGAGGTAGCAGCATTCAAGGAAATCGGATTTTTCGGCCAGTTGCTCAATGGGGTAGCCCCGGTATAGCAACACTCCCTCATCGCCATCGATATAAGTAATCTTCGATTCACAGGAGGCGGTGGACATGAAGCCTGGATCGAAGGTGAAAATGCCCTTTGAAGTCAGATCGCGCACATCCACCACGTCGGGGCCGATAGTGCCGGGATAGACTGGAAGTTCAAGGGGTTGACTCAAGCCATCAACAGACAACTGAGCTTTTTTCTCAGTCATATGGACTCCTTTTAAGAATATCTCTAAACGGCAGGGATGACGGGTTCTGTCAGCCCTGAAGCGGTCATAATCACCTTGAAGGAGTACACCCCCAGATGAAAGCGGCAACACTAGCCGTTGGAATCATAATTGTCAAATGAGCTGGCGGCAAATAAGCCCTTGTCGGCAGGTGTCGCGCCAGCGTGGCGCCGGCCGCCCCGAAATGAGGCGGACCTGACCCGTTTCTCAAGAATTTCCCTCGTAAAATCATGGAGAAGGCGTGAGTTTCCATTATTCGGGGGGTGAAAAAATATTATTACTCCGGCACTTTTTAGGGCATAATATCGCGTATTTTTGAGCGGGGTTGGGTAAGTCCTGAAAACTGATAGAAAGTTATTTGGTTTGATTGGGATGCTGATAGATAAGTTCTTGGTCGGCCTCAACACCTCGCTTCGCCCGAGACTGCGTTTTTCGTTCAATTAGGAAGGTTGTGAAACACCGTGAAAGATAAAAGACCCGTCAATCTCGATATAGGCACCATCCACCTCCCCTTGGCGGCTTATGCTTCCATCCTGCACCGGATATCCGGGATCGTCGTCTTCGTCGGCATTGCCATCCTGCTTTGGTTGTTCGACCAATCCCTCTCTTCCGAAGAGGGATTCAATGCTCTCAAGCAGTCATCGGCGTCCTTTGTGGGCAAGTTCATTATCTGGGGTATTGTCTCCGCCCTGGCCTACCACCTGGTGGCAGGCATCAAGCATCTGCTGATGGACATGGGTATCGGGGAAACCAAGGAGGGCGGTGAGTTGGGCGCCAAGCTCACATTGATCATCAGCGCGGTTTTGATCGTAATCCTGGGAGTATGCATATGGTAACCAACGTCACAAGCCTTGGTCGTAATGGCCTCTATGATTGGCTGATCCAGCGTGTCTCGGCCGTGGTGATGTTGGCTTACATGCTGTTCCTGGCTTGGGCCGTGATGACTACCCCGGACATGCAGTTTGCCGACTGGCGCGGCCTGTTTGCTGGCACCGGCATGAAGATTTTCAGTCTGGTGGCGCTGCTTTCCCTTTGCGCCCACGCCTGGATAGGCATGTGGACGGTTTCCACCGACTACCTGACCCCCCGGTTCGTGGGCGGAAGTGCCACGGCTCTGCGCCTGCTGTTCCAGATGGCATGCCTGTTGGTGCTTATCGTCTATTTCATCTGGTGTGTTCGCATTTTATGGAGTATTTGACCCTTGGCTAAACTCAGAACTCTTTCCTTCGACGGTGTGATTGTGGGCGGTGGCGGCTCCGGCCTGCGCGCGGCCCTGCAGCTTTCCCAGTCCGGCTACCGTACCGCGGTAATCACCAAGGTGTTCCCGACCCGTTCCCATACAGTGTCCGCCCAGGGCGGCATTACCTGTGCCATCGCCAGCACCGAGCCCGATGATGATTGGCGCTGGCACATGTATGACACAGTCAAGGGCTCCGACTACATCGGCGATCAGGACGCCATCGAGTACATGTGCAGTGAAGGCCCACAGTCGGTGTTCGAACTGGAGCACATGGGCATGCCTTTCTCCCGCAACGATGATGGCCGCATCTATCAGCGTCCCTTTGGGGGACAGTCCCGTGAAAACGGCAAGGGTGGGCAGGCGGCCCGCACCTGCGCCGCCGCTGATCGTACTGGCCACGCCCTGCTGCATACCCTGTATCAGGCCAACCTGAAAAATCAGACCACCTTTCTCAATGAGTGGTATGCCACTGACATCGTGAAGAATCAGGATGGGGTGGTAGTGGGTGTCATTGCCATCTGTATCGAAACCGGAGAAGTGGTCTACATCCGTTCCAAGGCGACGGTATTCGCCACTGGCGGTGCCGGGCGCATCTATGCTTCCACCACCAATGCCCTGATCAATACCGGCGATGGCATCGGCATGGCGCTGAGAGCCGGCTTCCCGATGCAGGACATGGAAATGTGGCAGTTCCATCCCACCGGCATTGCCGGTGCCGGTGTTCTCATCACCGAGGGTACCCGCGGCGAAGGTGGCTATCTGATCAACAAGGACGGCGAGCGCTTCATGGAGCGTTATGCCCCCAACGCCAAGGATCTGGCGGGCCGTGATGTGGTGGCCCGTTCCATGATCCTGGAAATCATTGCCGGTCGTGGCTGTGGCCCAGAGGGTGATCATGTGCTGCTGAAGCTGGATCATCTGGGCGAAAAAATTCTCAACGAGCGGCTGCCTGGCATTCTGGAACTGTCGCGGACCTTTGCCCATGCGGATCCGGTGAAGGAGCCAATTCCAGTGGTGCCCACCTGCCACTACATGATGGGGGGAATTCCCACCAACATTCATGGTCAGGCTCTGACCCAGTTGCCCGATGGCAGCGATCGCATCATCGAAGGTCTGTTTGCCTGTGGAGAAGCCGCGTGCGTATCGGTGCACGGTGCCAACCGTCTGGGCGGCAACTCTCTGCTGGATCTGGTGGTGTTCGGCCGTGCCGCTGGCATTCACATCGAGAAAATGTTGCGCCAGGGCATTGAGCAGCGCGAACCCTCACAAACCGACATCGAGCAGGCCATGCAGCGTCTGAATCGCCTCAACGAAAGCAAGGGTGGCGAGAGGGTGTCGGAGTTGCGCAAGGAGTTGCAGTCCATCATGCAGAATCACTTTGGCGTGTTCCGCAAGGGCGATTACATGCGCGAGGGAATCGAAAAGCTCAAGTCCTTGCGGTCGCGGATCGATAACCTGCACCTGGAAGACAAGAGCATGTCCTTCAACACCGCTCGCATCGAGGCCTTGGAACTGGAGAACCTGTTCGAGGTGGCGGAGGCTACCGCCATCGCCGCGGAGGGCCGTGAGGAAAGTCGTGGAGCTCACGCCCGCGAGGACTTCACCGAGCGCGACGATGCCAACTGGCTGTGCCATTCGCTCTACTTCCCTGGTGAAAAACGACTGGGCAAGCGTGAGGTCAACTTCAAGCCGAAGACCGTGCCGACCTTCGAGCCCGCGGTGAGATCCTATTGATGGGCAGGACCGAGGCGTGAGTGCGCCTCGGACAGTGGTAACTGAATTGTAACGTACAAGGGTATAACGACCGTGTTAGTGAGCATCTACCGCTACAACCCCGAGACCGACAAAGAGCCACGCATGCAGGACGTGGAAGTGCAACTGCCGGAAGGCCGTGACCTGATGGTGCTCGACGTGCTGCAACTGGTGAAGGACAAGGATCCGAGTCTGGCCTACCGCCGTTCCTGCCGCGAGGGTGTCTGTGGCTCCGATGGCATGAACATGAATGGCCGTAATGGACTGGCCTGCGTCACGCCGGTATCCAGCGTGGCGAAGAATGGCAAGCTGGTGCTGCGGCCGTTGCCGGGTTTGCCGGTGATCCGGGATCTGGTGGTGGACATGAGCGCCTTCTACCGCCAGTACGAAAAGATCAAGCCCTACCTGATCAACGATGAGCCGGCGCCAGCCATCGAACGGCTGCAATCACCGGAAGACAGAGCCAAGTTGGATGGGCTCTATGAATGCATCCTTTGTGCCTGTTGTTCCACCAACTGCCCATCCTTCTGGTGGAATCCCGATAAATTCATCGGCCCGGCCGGCTTGTTGCAAGCCTATCGTTTCTTGGTGGACAGCCGCGACAGCAAAACCGAGGAAAGGCTTTCGGATCTGGAAGACCCCTTCAGTGTGTTCCGCTGTCGCGGCATCATGAACTGTGTGGCGGTTTGCCCCAAGGGGCTGAATCCGACCAAGGCCATAGGCCATATTCGCTCCATGCTGCTGGAAAGGGGAGTGTAAGAGGAATTGTGGTTGCAAAAGCCGAGGGGAGACTCTCGGCTTTGTGCCAAATGTGCAAGTGCAATGTCAACGTGAGGCGACCGCCAAAAGCGGTTGCTGGTGATGAGGGGATCGGCATTACCGCCGAAGCAAGAGACGAGGTTGAGACCGATGTTGGACAATTTCAGGGAAATGATGCTACGGACCGGGCATATCTCCGGCAATAACCTGGATTATGTGGAAGGGCTCTATGAGTCATATCTGCATGATCCGCAATCAGTGTCGGAGGAATGGCGGCACTACTTCAGTGGTCTGCCGGCAGTGGAAACCAAGAAGCCGGAGGTACCACATTCCGAAATCGTGGAACGCTTCAGGGGGCTGCCCAAGCGTGGCGCCGTGGCGGTGGGTGCCGTCAATGTCGACAGCAGCAAGATGCCGGGCAGTCTTGAGCATGAAGCCAAACAGGTCAATGTGGTGCAATTGATCAGTTCCTATCGGGTCAGGGGGCATCAACATGCCAATCTCGATCCCCTGGGATTGATGAAGCGCGAGGAAGTGCCCGATCTCAATCTTTCGTTCCATCACCTTTCGGAATCTGACCTGTCCACCATGTTCAGAACCCAGCCACTGTTCATTCCGCAGAAGGCGGCGCCGCTGGCCGAAATTGTATCGATCCTGGAAGACATTTATTGCAGTTCCGTAGGATACGAATACATGGGCATAGTGGATCTTGCCCAGAAACAATGGATTCAACGCAGGATCGAGAGCATTGGCGGCAAGCCAAAATTTTCCACCGAGACCCGCCTCCACATTCTGGAGCGGCTAAGCGCCGCCGAGGGGTTGGAAAAACACTTGGATTCCAAGTACCCCGGCACCAAACGCTTCGGCCTCGAAGGTGGTGAAAGCCTGATCCATGCCCTGGATGACATCATTCAGCGCGCAGGTGCCCAGGGTGCCAAGGAGATTGTCATTGGCATGGCCCATAGAGGCAGACTCAACGTTCTCGTCAACACACTTGGCAAGAATCCATCGCAATTGTTCGATGAATTCGAGGGGCGCGCCCGTTATCAAAACTCCGGAGATGTCAAATATCACCAGGGTTTCTCATCCAATGTAATGACTCCTGGTGGGGAAGTGCATCTGAGCATGGCTTTCAATCCGTCGCATCTGGAGATTGTTTGTCCGGTTGTTGAGGGTTCGGTGCGCGCGCGCCAGGATCGTCGTAATGACACCAAGGGCGAGGCAGTGCTGCCGATTCTGATTCATGGCGACGCGGCATTTGCCGGACAGGGTGTTGTATTGGAAACCTTCCAGTTGTCCCAGACCCGCGCCTACGGCACTGGCGGCACTGTACACATCATCATCAATAATCAGGTCGGCTTCACCACCAGTAAGCAGGAAGACTCCCGTTCCACTGAGTATTGTACCGATGTGGCAAAAATGGTGCAGGCGCCGATTTTTCACGTTAACGGAGATGATCCGGAAGCGGTGATGTTTGTGACTCAGTTGGCGTTGGATTTCCGCAATGAATTCCGCAAGGACGTGGTTGTGGACCTGGTTTGTTACCGCCGCCGCGGTCACAATGAAACCGATGAGCCGGCATCTACCCAGCCCATGATGTACCGCATCATCCGCAATCTGAAGAGTACTCGCACACAGTACGCCGAGAAGCTCATCGCCGAGGGGCTCTTGACCCAGGAAGAGGCGGATGAGATGAACCGGGGTTACCGTCAGGCCCTGGATGAAGGCACGCACGTGGTGAAAAGCCTGGTGCATGAGCCCAATACCGCGTTGTTCGTTGACTGGCGTCCGTACATCGGTCATGACTGGACAGTTGCCTGTGATACCAGCATTCATATCGAGCAGTTGAAAAATCTTGGTCGTAAACTGGTGGAATTGCCCAAGGGTTTCAAGGTCAATCGTCAGGTGACCAAGGTGCTGGAAGATCGTACCCGCATGGTCGAGGGAGAGCAGCCCATCGACTGGGGCTGTGCAGAGCTGTTGGCTTACGCCAGCCTGGTGGACAGTGACTACCATGTGCGCTTGACCGGGCAGGATGTGGGGCGTGGCACCTTCTCCCACCGCCATGCGGTGCTGCACGATCAGGAAACTGGAGACACTTTCATCTCGCTCGGAAACCTGTCGGAAACCCAGCGCAAATTTGCCATTTATGACTCGATTCTTTCCGAGGAAGCCGTGCTGGCTTTCGAATATGGCTATGCCACCACCAGGCCCGACGCACTGGTGATCTGGGAAGCTCAATTC
>JBJHAY010000188.1:0-7391 GCA_050485205.1 Gammaproteobacteria bacterium | reverse complement strand
ATTCTGGGGAACCACTGCCGTCAATCCTTACCGGGCGGATACACCAGACAAGACGATGAACCCCGCAGCGACCGGCAATACCGGCGACGGGCAGTCACATCAGAACGTGATGCCCAGCCTGGTGGTCAACTTCATCATCGCGCTGGAGGGTGTGTACCCTTCATCAGGCTGATTACTGGTGAAGCACCACGCACCACCTAATCTGTACTAACAAACCAGGAGCCACACATGGCCGAACCATTTCTAGGCGAAATCAGGGTATTCTCATTCAACACCATACCCAGGGGTTGGCAGCGCTGCGAAGGACAACATTTGCCGATAAATGCCAATCAGGCGCTGTACTCGCTGCTGGGCACGATGTATGGAGGCAACGGCACTACCACCTTCGCCTTGCCCGACCTGCGCGGCCGGGTACCGATTCAGGCTGATGGCAGTCACGCACAGGGGGCTGCGGGTGGAGAGGCAGCGCATACACTGACCGTCAATGAGTTGCCCGCTCACAGTCACACGGCAATGGCCAACTCAGGCACCACTGGCAATGTCTCGACCCCGGTCGACAACGTCTGGGCTGGCGGTGGAGCGAATCTGCTGTACGCCGCCAGCACGGACAGCACGCTGAATGCCGCCGCACTGGCCACCACTGGCGGCAACCAGCCACACCAGAACTTACAGCCCTACCAGGCGTTGTCTTTTTGTATCGCCTTGCAGGGCATCTACCCCTCACGCCCCTGAACCGGAGAAAAGAGACATGGAACCTTTTATTGGAGAAATCCGTCAATTTGCTGGCAATTTCGCCCCCAGGGGCTGGCTATTGTGTGCTGGTCAGTTGCTGCCAATTTCCAGCAATACGGCGCTGTTTTCCATTCTTGGAACGCAATATGGTGGCGATGGCAGAACCACCTTCGCACTACCTGATCTGCGAGGACGTGCGCCGATGGGGCAGGGTAATGGTCCAGGACTGACACCTCGTCAGATGGGGGAGCAACCGGGTGTAGCCGCGGTAACACTGACAGCCGCTGAAATGCCATCACACAATCACATACCCAACGCCTCTGATTCCAGCTCAGGCAATGTGGCCTCACCGAAGAATAATGTCTGGGCACTGACTCCTGGACAAAGAGGCAGCGGTGGTGCGCCTATCTACAATGGTGACGTGGATACCAGCATGCATCCACAGGCGCTGGGGGTAACAGGGGAAGGACAGCCGCATAATAATATGCAGCCGTTTCTAGCTCTGAACTTCATCATCGCCAGTGAAGGAATATTTCCACAGCGTCCGTAAAAAGTGAGGCCGGGCGCAAACGAGTGCATCCGGCTTTTTGGTTCAAGCAGGAGAAATATATCGTGCCACTGGTGTTGAAACAGCCAGCGCCTCCTCAGGGAGACCGGATTCAGCAAATGATCTGCCTGCCGTCAAGGGTATCCGATGGGAGCCGATTTACTGAATCAGCCATGAAAAAATGCCTATGTTTATTGCTTGTTCTGCTGCTTGGCGCAGCAGCCATGCCTACATCTCATGCGCAAACCCTGGTCGAATACGACATCCGCAATCTGATATGGAACGGCTCGCCGGTAGCTCCGACGGCACAGGCCGCGAACGTTTCTGGCAGCACTATCACCGTCACAGGGCCTGCTGCCTTCGACACGAACTTCTGGGCTGGCTCGCCCGAAAACATGTTCCTGAGCGGCTGGTCTGATTCCTTGAATCTAAGTCAAAATTACTACGAGTTCAGCATCTCCGCTGATGCCGGTTATACGCTGTCCCTGAGCGGAATTCAGGTAGGGGTAGCGACTGAACAAGCGTCTGATGACCCCCAGTTTGCCGGACCAACCACCTACCGGCTGTATGCCAGCACCACCGGTTCATTTGATGCCAGCAATCTGGAGGATGAAGCGGTTGTCCCCAATCTCAATACAGGCTCCTTCCAACGAGCGGTACTAAGCGCAAGCTGGTCTGATAAGTTCAATGACGCAACCTCCGTCACCTTCCGGGTCTATGGCTATGGTTCTCCAGGTATTGATGGCGGCGGCGGTATTGCCAACATCAACGATGCCGGATTCCAACATGGTGGATTCAACTACCAGGTTCAGCCAATTGGTGGTTCCACCTCGAATGTAATCATCAGTGGCGTGGCCGCTCCGGCCCCGCCCGCGGTGACCACTACCGCCGCCACCGGCATCACTGCCACCAGCGCCGTACTGGGCGGCAACGTCACCGCTCAGGGTGGATCCGCGGTTACAGCTCGAGGCATCGTCTGGGGTATCTCCGCCAACCCCACATTGGCCAACACCGTGGTGGTGATGGATTCTGGCACCGGTGTTTTTTCCGGCACCGTCAGTTCGTTACCGCCTAATATGACGATCCATTACCGTGCCTACGCTACCAATACGCAAGGAACCGCCTATGGTGCCAACACCACATTCAGCACACCGGCCACGGTGCCTGACGCCCCGACCATCGGCACGGCCACTGCTGGCGATGCTCAGGTGAGTGTCGCCTTCACGGCACCACCTTTCAACGGAGGCTCGACGATCACCAGCTATACCGTAACCTCGTCGCCGGGCGGTCATACAGGATCCGGCACCAGCAGCCCGATTACGGTTACCTCACTTGATAACGGTACTGCCTACACATTCACCGTCACGGCCACCAACAGTGCCGGTGAAAGCGCCGCCTCAGCCGCCTCCAATTCAGTCACACCCATGGGCGAGCAGACGATCACCTTTACCAATCCCGGCGCGCAGAATTTCGGTACCGCACCCACCCTGAGCGGGACAGCAAGTTCCGGCCTGCCGGTGAGCTTCACCTCAACAACCGAAGCGGTCTGCACGATAACCGCTGGTGGCGCGCTGACATTTGTCACGCCCGGTACCTGTACCATCAATGCCAATCAAGCAGGTAATGCTGAATACAATCCGGCGCCACAAGTACAACACAGCTTCTCGGTGAACGCGTCAGTGCCCGATATGCCAACAATGGGGACGGCTGTGGCTGGCAATGGGCAGGCATCGGTATCGTTCACTGCGCCCGCTGTCAATGGCGGCGCGGCCATTATCCAATATACGGCGACTTCCAATCCCGGCGGCTTTACCGGCACGCGTGCTGATGCAGAAGGCCCGATTACCGTGAGTGGTCTTGCCAATGGTACTGAATACACATTTACCGTCACGGCGACCAACAGCGCCGGCAACAGTGCTGCCTCCACAGTTTCAAACGCAGTAACGCCAATGGGCGAGCAGACGATCACCTTTGCCAACCCCGGTCCGCAGAATTTCGGTACCACACCCACCCTGAGCGCGACGGCAAGTTCCGGCCTGTCGGTGAGCTTCACTTCGGCAACCGAAGCGGTCTGCACGGTAACCGCTGGTGGCGCGCTGACATTTGTGACACCCGGTACTTGTACCATACATGCCGATCAGCCTGGCAGCGCAGCCTTTGAACCCGCTCTGCGTGTCACGCGCACCTTTGACGTCAATGCCGTAGTACCGGGCGCACCGACCATCGGCACAGCCACGGCTGGCGATGCGCAGGCTGAGGTAAGCTTTACACCGCCTGCCTCTGATGGCGGGGAGGCGATTACCAGTTACACAGTGACATCCGTTCCAGGTGGACTTACCGGTACTGGTGCCGCGTCTCCCATCACTGTCACGGGTCTCAGCAATGGCACGGAATATACCTTTGCCGTGACAGCCACCAACGGTATCGGCACCGGTGCTGCCTCAGCGGCCTCCAATGCGGTCACACCGCGTGCGTCGCAGACCATCACCTTCACACAGCCGGCGGAGCAGAATTTCGGTACCAACCCCCAATTGGTGGCTACGGCAAACTCCGGGCTGGATGTTGAATTCAGCTCCCATACACCGGAGGTGTGTACCATAACCACGCCCGGCGTGCTGACCTTCGTCACTGCGGGCTCCTGCACTATCAATGCCGATCAACCAGGTAACGCCGCATACCTTGCAGCAACACAGGTACAACAAAGTTTCACAGTCAATGCTGTAGTACCAGGCGCACCCACCATTGGCGTTGCCACTGCTGGCGATCAATCCGCCACGGTGAGTTTTACGGCACCCGCTTTTACGGGTGGAGACACCATTTCCAACTATACAGTCATCTCTCAACCTGGCGGAATCACCGGAACTGGCAGCGCGTCACCCATTACCGTCTCTGGCCTTGTCAACGGTACGGCATACACATTCACGGTCACTGCCAGCAATGGCGCGGGAACCGGAGACGCATCCGCACAATCCAACTCGATCACCCCAAAAGGCAATCAAGTCATTACTTTTACAGATCCCGGCGAACAAGACTATCGCAATCCGCCAACACTCACGGCCACCACCAGTTCCGGACTTCAGGTAAGCTTCAGCGCCGATGCAGGCACCCTGGCAGTCTGTGACATCACAGCTGGCGGCGTGCTCAGTTTCCATGCCACTGGCAGTTGCACGATCCACGCCGACCAGACAGGCAATGATGCCTTCAATCCCGCTATCCAGGTCTCGCATACCTTTGAGGTACTGCGGGTGAACCTGGCCCCCGTGCTGACAATTGCCAGCCCGGCAGCTTGGCTGAGAGGAGCGGCAGCAGTGCGTCTGGATAACGCCGCAGAGGTCTCAGACTGGGATCTGGACGCGCTCAACAGTGGCAATGGAGACTACACTGGCGCCAGCCTGCTGATCCAGCGCGAAGGTGGTATCGATGCCGACGACCTGCTGTCAGTTGTGGGCAATGACACACTGTCCGTAACAGGAGGGGCTGAGGGGGGTGGCACCATCAGTGCCACGGGCAATGTGATTGCCATCATCGCCGATACTGGCACCGGCTTCTTGCAACTCACATTCCAGGACAACGGGACAGTGCCAACACGTGCACTGGTGCTGCAAGTTCTACGCGCCATCCATTACCGGCATTCCGATAGTAATGGGCCAGCAACGATTGTTCTGCAATGGACGTTCAACGACGGTAACTCTGGGGCAAACGAGCAAGGCACTGGTGGAGAGTTGAGCGACACCATCACACAGACCGTGAACATTAGCTTACCCAGCGAGCCAGATGATGGTGATGTTGGTGATACCAACAACATTATCGACACCACCACTTCGGTGAATTCCACCAGCGGCACGATTACCATAACACCCTCGGGCGTGGTATCTGGTGGCACCCTTGGGGGCACGATATTGAATAACGGAGAGATTGCGGGTGAGGTGATTCTCGTTGCCAACACAACTGTCAATGGAGGCACGATCTCCGGCAAAATCACGGGTGACGCCGGTCAGCCCGCGCTGATCACCAACGGACTCGTCAAGGAAGGAGCAGAACTGTCGAACGTGATCATTGGCGCCAACACTGTGCTTGAGCCCGGCGTAATACTCGGTCCCAACGTCAAGTTTGAAAGCCTGGATTCCATACCTACTGGAATTGATCTTACCACTGCCCTTAAATCGATAACCTGGTTGACCGGTGATGAACGGAGAGTCGTGGATTTATCAGATGACGTCCTGGCTGCAAGTCAGGGACAAGCCCCCATTCCTCTCATTGCATCGATACGACTGATCACTGACTTGAGCACCGCGGATGTATCACAAACACAGAGTGGAGAAGTCGTGGTGGTCACCGAAGACTCCCAAAGCGCAGTGTTGCCCGTCAGTATCAGCAGAGCTGACCCGGACATGGCCGAGGGCACCTATATCAATGACGACGGTGATGTCGTCCTGGTCACTGGCAACCTCAGAGTGGTGATCGCTTACCCCGCCCTGGTAGATCAATCAGCCTTCACGACAGCCCTTGAAACCATGGGCTTGCAGTTGGCCTATGACTCCCGCGCCAACCTGATGGTCAGCCTGGGAGGACAAAACAGCAATCCCATGGCTCTGAGCGTATCCTCATACTACTCAGGCCGTCCTGCCGTTGTCGCGCTGCCGGCGCAACGTGGCACACAGCCTGGTTTGGCGGAATACCCAATCCCTGGATTGGGCGCGGCGACCGGCCTTTCGCTGATATTTGAAAACGAGAGCGGCCGTCTGATGGAACAAGAACTCGTGCCGGTGCCTGCGGACTGGCCAACCTTGCGCGACACCATCGCTACAATGCCGGGTATCAGCCACGTGGCCATTGGTACTGATGGCGTGATAATCGCAGTCCTTAACGGCGCCATAATCAGAGGCAGGGTGGGATTCATGGTACTTAGGGGCGCTGACCATCCTCGTGACAGTTTGCTACTCACTCCAACAAGCGATATCAGCGGCAATGGCATCGCCGACTACGAAATCACTTACCCGAACGGAGACCGCCAAATGCTGTTCATATTTGCGGCTGACTGAGGACTTGCCTCTTCATCACCGCCCGCAGCGGTCCAGCCAGGACCGCTGCCAGGATGATCACCACACCAAAGTAGAACCCCCCACTCAAATCGTGCTGTTCACCCAGCAGCAGGATCGCCAGCACGATGGTATAGACCGGCTCCAGGTTGATGGCCAGTTGTGCTGCATAGGCGCTCATGTGACGCAGGGCCACCAACCACAGGGAAAATGGCAGGACCGTACAACCCAGGGAGAGGATCAACAGATATCCCAGGTCCCTTGGCTCGGGCAGCACCAGCAGTGAAGTTGGCTGTTGCAGCCCCGTCGCCAGCAGCAACATGGCAATTACGGTCAGCGCCAGGGTGCCGGCGCCGATTTCGATGGCGGTGACGGTCAAGGGATCGGCATCATGCACCAAGCGCTTGTTCCAGGCGCTGAAGATTGCCACCAGCAATGCCGAGATAACCCCGACCACGATACCCAGATGCATCTCCGTTGGCACGCCACCGACCACCAGCAAGACACCAGGCACCACTGCAATGCCCAGCAGGATGTCGCGGCGGGAAAACGCCGTGGTGGTCATCAGCGGCTCCACCAGGGCAGTGAACACCGTCGCCAATGCAATACAGGTCACTGCCACCGAGGCATTGGCTAGCTTGATGGCGCCAAAGAAGGTGAGCCAATGCAAGGCCACGATGACACCGATGCCGGCATATTGCCAGCGCAGCCCTGTTGCCAATGCCCGCCACCCCCTCCACACCCTGGGCAGCAATCCCAGGAACAGCACCACCAGCAACATGCGCCACCACACCAATGACAGCGAGTCCAAAGTAATGAGTTTGCCGAGGATGGCGGTGAAGCCCCACAAAACGACACAGAAATGAATCTGCAAGTGAGCCTTGGTGCTAGGCGACATGAATTGCGGCACGCATGCTGAACAATGAAGGCGGCTACTATAACCGCGGGCAATGGACAGAGCCAATGTAAATCCTCCCTCCCCCAGCGAGCCCTGCTCGCGACCAGCGGGTATAACAGGCTTCAGTGGTTTTTTTCTGTCATGCAAGTCCAGTGGCCATGCCGGACATCAAGGG
>JBJHAY010000187.1:0-7410 GCA_050485205.1 Gammaproteobacteria bacterium | reverse complement strand
CCCGCTCATCCACTGGGACCATTGCCGCCGCAACGTGCTGGTGATGGAGCGCATCCACGGCATTCCGGTCAGCAACGTGCCGGAGTTGCTGGCGGCAGGCATCGATCTGAAAAAGCTGGCGGAAACTGGCGTCAACATCTTCTTCACCCAGGTGTTCAACCACAGTTTCTTCCATGCCGACATGCACCCCGGCAACATCTTCGTGTCGCGGGAACACAAGGAACGCCCCCAGTACATCGCCCTGGACTGCGCCATCATCGGCTCCCTCAGCAAGGCCGATCAACAATATCTGGCGCGCAACCTGCTGGCGATCTTCAAGCGCGACTACCGGCGGGTGGCTGAATTGCACGTGGAATCCGGCTGGGTGCCGCCGGACACCCCGGTCCATGCCTTCGAGGCCACCATGCGCGCCGTGTGTGAACCGATTTTCCAGAAGCCCCTGCGCGACATCTCCTTCGGCATGTTGCTGGTGCAACTGTTCCAGACCGCCAGCCGCTTCAACATGGAGGTGCAGCCCTCCCTGGTGCTGCTGCAGAAAACCCTGCTCAACGTGGAGGGGCTGGGCAAGCAGCTCTATCCCGAACTGGACCTGTGGCAGACCGCCCTGCCCTTCCTGGAAAACTGGCAACGGCAACGACTGTCGCCCCTGGCCAACCTGCGCAAGGTCAAGGAAAAACTGCCGGAATGGCTGGAGGAGTTGCCGGAACTTCCGGAACTGCTCCATGAAACCCTGCATGAAGCCCGCTACAGCCGCCGCAACCTGCAAGCCATGCTGGATGCCAGGGAGGCGCGCCGTGATGCCGAGAAACAGGCTTTGGGACGGCGGCGCCTGGGGTTTGGATTGCTGAGTGTGGCGGCCGCCGCCCTGGTCAGCCTGCCTGCCGTTGATGCCTGGTTGCAACCCTTGTCCCCAGCTGCACTGGTGCTGTTGACTGCTGGCGCCGCCCTGCTGTTTTTTCATCGCGTCCCTTGAATCACAGGCACCGAAGCCGCATATTTGCTTAATTGCCCCCTGTAGGAGCCTGCCTTGCAGGCGACCAGATCCGGTCGCGAGCAGGGCTCGCTCCTACAGGGGTGGTCGATACAGATATTAGGAACCCGGCACATGGCCGACGATTGGCTGCAAGCGATCAAGTGGAACCAGGACGGCCTGGTGCCCGCCATCGCCCAGGATTACCAGAGTGGCCGCATCCTGATGCAGGCCTGGGTCAACGCCGAAGCGCTGGGCCTGTCGGCACGGGAAGGCCGCGCCATCTACTGGTCCCGCTCCCGTGGCAAGCTGTGGCGCAAGGGCGAGGAATCCGGGCATATCCAGCGCCTGCACGGCATTGAACTGGACTGCGATGGCGACTGCGTGCTGTTCCAGGTGGAGCAGGTGGGCGGCATCGCCTGTCACACCGGGCGCAACAGTTGCTACTTCCGGCGCCTAGTGGATGGTGAATGGCAGGAAAGCGAGCCCGTGCTCAAGGACCCGACAAAGATTTACCTGTAGGAGCCTGCCCTCAGGCCACCCTATTCGGTCGCCTGCAGGGCAGGCTCCTGCAGAGGCAAACCAGGATTCAGATATGAGTGACATACTGCGCCAACTGGCCACCACCATCGACAGCCGCAAGCAGGCCGATCCGGCCTCGTCCTATGTGGCCAAGCTGCATCACGGCCCCCTCAACAAGGTGTTGGAAAAGGTTGGCGAGGAAGCGGTGGAAACCATTCTGGCCGCCCGCGACGCTGAACAGAGCGGTCAGACCAAGGACCTGGTGCATGAAACCGCCGACCTCTGGTTCCACACCCTGGTGATGCTGTCGCGCCTGGGGCTCGGCCCCGAGGACGTGCTGGCGGAGCTGGGACGGCGCTTTGGCGTCTCCGGCCTGGAAGAAAAGGCTTCGCGCCCCAAGGGTCAGGCCTGATACAATCGTGGGCATACGTGTCCGGCCCAGGCCGGCACCCGGTAAAATTGATGTCGGCCCCATATTGGCCGCATCCCAAAGACTTGCAGGAGATTGGCTATGGGCTTAGGTGGAGTTGGCATTTGGCAATTACTGATCGTGCTGCTGATCGTGATGATGCTGTTCGGCACCAAGAAGCTGCGCAACATCGGCTCAGACCTCGGTGGCGCCCTCAAGGGCTTCAAGAACGCCATGAGTGATGGTGACAAGGACAAGGAGGACGAGGACAAGGAGAATCCGGAACAACTGGCCGCCAAGAATGATGATGGCGCCACCTACGACGTCAAGGCCGAGAAGGTCGACGAGAAATCCTCCAGCTGAGACCCACCCTTCCTTCATGTTCGGCATCGGCTTCTTTGAACTCATCCTGATCAGCGTGATCGGCCTGCTGGTGCTGGGCCCCGAACGCCTGCCTGGCGCCATTCGCACCGGCGCGCTGTGGATTGGTCGCCTGCGCCGCAATTTCAACGAGATCAAAACCGACATCGAGCGTGAAATCGGCGCCGACGAGATCCGGCGCCAATTGCGCAATGAAGCGATCATGGAGAAGTTCAAGAACACCCGCAATCAATTCACCGAAATGGCCGATTCGGTCAAAAAAGAAATCGAGGGCGTGGAAAGTGATGTGAACGAGGCAGTGAAGTTCGACGATCCCAGCAAGGATCTGCCACCACAGGGCGAGCTATCCTTCAGTGGCGAATCTGCCCCGGCACCAACCGCTCCCGCCTCACCTGACCAGGATTCACCGGTCAGCACTGACAACCAGCAGGAAAAGCAACAAGGCTGACGCATGGCAGAGCACGCCCAAGACGATCACGATCCCAAGGAACTGCCACTGATTGCGCACCTCATCGAGTTGCGCGACAGGATTCTGCGCAGCCTGCTGGTGATCGGGGTGATTTTTCTGTGTCTGTTTCCTTTTGCCAATGACATCTACACCTTTGTCGCCACCCCGCTGATGGCGGTATTGCCGGAAGGCGCGCAGATGATTGCCACCCAGGTCACCTCTCCTTTTTTCGCGCCGTTCAAGCTGACCCTGGTGATGGCCTTGTTCGTGGCGATTCCGTTCATACTGCATCAGGCCTGGGCCTTCATTGCGCCAGGCCTGTACAAGAATGAAATCAAGATCGCCCTGCCGATTCTCATTTCCAGCATCGTCTTGTTCTATGTGGGCGTGGCTTTTGCCTACTATGTGGTGTTTGGTTTTATTTTCAGTTTCTTCACCTCCATCGGGCCATCCAGTGTCGCCATCATGACCGACATTAGCAGCTATCTGGATTTTGTGCTGTCGTTGTTCTTTGCCTTTGGCCTGGCTTTTGAAATCCCCGTGGCCACGGTGTTGCTGATTTCCGCGGGCGTGTTCACGCCGAATGACCTGGCGGCAAAGCGGCCCTATGTGATTGTTGGCTGCTTTGTGGTGGGGATGCTGTTGACGCCTCCCGATCCCATTTCCCAGTCGATGTTGGCGCTGCCCATGTGGATGCTGTTCGAAATTGGCATCTTCGCCGGCCGTGTTGTCCACAAGCCCGACACCGATCCCGACGTTGACCAGCAAGCCCCCCAATAGGAACCTGTCCTGCAATAGACAAAGGTTTGGTTGCGTGCAGGGCTCGCTGCTACAGAGCAGCTTGACCTTGTAGGAGCCTGCCCTGCAGGCGACGAAGGTTCAGCCGCGTGCAGGGCTCGCTGCTACAGAGGACGTTGATACCATGTTGGCTTTGATTCAGAGAGTGGCCTCGGCCAGTGTCAGCGTCGACAAGCAGACGGTCGGCGCCATCGGCCCCGGCTTGTTGGTGCTACTGGGAGTGGAAAGACCCGATACCCAGGACGATGCCAACCGCCTGCTCAGGAAAGTCCTTTCTTATCGCGTTTTCTCCGACGCGGACGGCAAAATGAATCTCAGTTTGACCGATACCGCTGGTGGTCTGCTGGTGGTCTCGCAATTCACCCTGGCGGCAAATACTGAAAAGGGCCTGCGGCCAAGCTTTTCCAGCGCCAAGCCGCCGGCGGAGGCGGAAACCCTCTACGACTATTTTTTGACCGAGGCAGGCAGAATGCACGGTGGGGAAGTGGCGGGGGGGCGCTTTGGGGCTGATATGAAGGTGGCGTTGGTGAATGATGGGCCGGTGACCTTCATGCTCAGGTCTTGAGGCTCGGGCATCGGTGGAGATGCCCAGCCTCGTAACAGCAGCGCTGTTGCCATGGTATTTTTTATACGCCTCTTGCTTCGCTGCCGCGGGACATGCGCTTGCGTTCGTTTTCGGTGAGGTATTGCTTGCGCAGGCGGATGTGGTTGGGGGTGATTTCCACCAGTTCGTCGGATTCGATGAATTCCATGGCCTGCTCCAGACTGTGCTTGATGGGCGGTGTCAGCAGGATGTTGTCGTCGTTGCCGGAGGCGCGGATGTTGGTGAGCTGCTTGGCCTTGGTGGGGTTTACCACCAGGTCGTTGTCGCGGCTGTGGAGGCCGACGATCATGCCTTCGTAGACTTCTATTCCCGGTTCCACGAACAGGCGTCCGCGCTGTTGCAGGGTGTCGAGGGCATAGGCCAGGGTCTTGCCTCTGACCATGGAGACCAGCACGCCATTCTTGCGGCGGGCGATGTCGCCGCCCTTGAACACGCCGTAGTGGTCAAAAATGTGGGTCATGATGCCAGTGCCTGAGGTGAGGCCGAGGAATTGTGAGCGGAAGCCGATGAGGCCACGGGTGGGCACCAGGAAGGTCATGCGGGTGCGGCCCTTGCCGTCAGAGGTCATGTCCTGCATTTCCGCCTTGCGGTTGCCCAGTTCTTCGATGACCGCGCCCTGATGCTCTTCTTCCACGTCGATCACCAGCGACTCGTAAGGCTCGTGCTTCACGCCGTCGATTTCCTTGATCACCACTTCCGGTTTTGAAACGGCCAGCTCAAAACCTTCGCGACGCATGGATTCGATCAAGACCGACAGATGCAGTTCACCGCGTCCGGACACCCGGAAGCGGTCGGCACTGTCACCGGGCTCTACCCGCAACGCCACGTTGTGGATCAGCTCGCGTTCCAGGCGTTCCTTGAGGTTGCGGCTGGTGACGTACTTGCCGTCAAGGCCGGCGAAGGGGGAGTCGTTGACCTGGAAGGTCATGGTGACGGTGGGCTCGTCCACGGTAAGGGGTGGCAGGGCCTCGGGGGTTTCGGGATCACAGATGGTGTCGGAGATGTTGAGGGTTTCGATGCCGGTGATGCAGATGATTTCACCAGCCTGACCCTGTTCGGCGTCAACGCGCTCCAGTCCCAGGTAGCTTTTCACCTGGCCGATCTTGCCCTTGCGGGTTTTGCCCTCGCGGTCGACGATGACCACTGGCATGTTGGTCTTGACTACGCCGCGGGTCACGCGGCCTACACCGATGACACCCACATAGCTGCTGTAGTCCAGGGCGCTGATCTGCATTTGCAGGGGGCCGTTCATGTTGACGTCTGGAGCAGGCACCCGCTCCACCACCATCTGGAACAGGGAGTCCATGTTGTCTTGCAACTGGTCTGCTTCAAGACCGGCCTTGCCTTGCAGGGCCGAAGCATAGATCACCGGGAAGTCCAGTTGTTCATCGGTGGCGCCGAGGCGGTCGAAAAGGTCGAAAACCTCGCCCATTACCCAGTCGGGGCGGGCGCCGTCGCGGTCGATCTTGTTGATGACGACGATGGGCTTGAGACCTCGGGCGAAGGCCTTCTGGGTCACGAAGCGGGTTTGCGGCATGGGGCCGTCCACCGCGTCCACCAGCAGCAGCACGCTGTCCACCATGGAGAGCACCCGCTCCACCTCGCCGCCGAAGTCGGCGTGGCCAGGGGTGTCGACGATGTTGATGCGATAGCCGTTCCAGTTGACGGCGGTGTTCTTGGCCAGGATGGTGATGCCACGCTCCTTTTCCTGGTCATTGGAGTCCATTACCCGCTCCACTTCCTTGCCACGGGTTTCCAGGGTGCCGGACTGTTGCAACAGCTTGTCCACCAGGGTGGTTTTGCCGTGGTCGACGTGGGCGATGATCGCGATATTACGAATCTTTTCTATCACAAGGATGTCCTGCGGGCAGCGTGAGGTGGTCAAAAAGGCGGCGATTATACCTGTAATGAAGAAAAAAAGCTCCGGGATTTCCGTGCCGGCAGGAGCCTTATTACTTGCAGGGGAAGCTCAGGGCCGGTAGACGGCGACGTTGGCATGGCCTTCCCGCAGCAGGTGGTTGGCGTGCAGGCGGCTCATCAGGCCTTTGTCGCAGTAGAGCAGGTAGTTGCTGGCGGGGTCCAGGTCCTTGAAGGCAGTGGCGAGGCGGTAGAAGGGGATTTTGCGCACCTCCACTCCCCTCAGGGCCAGGGGCCTGAGTTCTTCCTCGTCCGGGTGGCGGATGTCCAGCACCACTGACCCGGCGGGCACGGTGGCATGCAACGCCAATTCAATGTCACGGATTTCGCCCTCCGGGTCCATGTGGTGCATGCGCCGGACCCGCCGCGCCCGTACCGCCTGGTCGAGGACGCCGAAGTCGAAATTGGCCTCCTCTTCGGCGATGCGATGACGCCGGGCCCTGGTGGTGGGCTTTACCGATATCACCCCACAGTATTCGGGGATGTGGGCGGAAAATTCCTCAGTGCCGATGCGGCGGGCGAGGTCGATGATCTCCTGTTTGTCCGCCATCGCCAGCGGCCGCAGCACCAATACCTCCGTCACTTCCTCGATGATGGCCAGATTGGCCAGGGTCTGGCTGGATACCTGGGCCACGCTTTCCCCGGTGACCAGGGCCTCCAGGTGCATGTCGCGGGCGATCTGACTGGCGGCGCGCAGCATCATGCGCTTCAGCACCACGCCCATCTGGGAGTTTTCCACCTTTTCCATGATCTCCGCCACCACCCCCTCGAAGGGCACGGTGACAAACTTCACCTTGAGGTTGGCGCCGAACTTCATCCACAGATAGAGCGCCAGTTCCTTCACTGCGATCTCGTGCTCGCGGCCACCCAGGTTGAAGAAGCAGAAGTGAGTCTTCATCCCCCGCCGCATGGCCAGGAAGCTGGATACCGCGGAGTCAAAGCCGCCGGAAATCAGCGACAGCACCCCATCCTGTGTTCCTACCGGGAAGCCGCCCAGGCCCTGGTGGTATTGCTCCACCACGAACAGGTCCTGATCCCTTATCTCCAATTGCACCACCACCTCGGGCTTGCCCAAGTCCACTCCCGTGGCTTCACTGTCGCGAATCAGACCCGCCCCCACCCAGCGCTCCACATCCACGGAGCTGAAGTCATGACGCCCGCTGCGCTTACAGCGCACCGCGAAGCGCTTGCCGCGCAGGCGCTCGGCGTAGGCCCGCAGGGCCTGGGTCAGGATTCTGTCGAAGTCTCCCAGCGGGTACTTGGCCACGGCGGCGTAGGAATGGATGCCAGGGGTATTGGCCAATACCTCCGCCGCGCTGGCCGCCAATATGGACGTTGACCCAGGGACCGTCACCTCGATG
>JBJHAY010000186.1:0-7424 GCA_050485205.1 Gammaproteobacteria bacterium | reverse complement strand
ACCAAAAGCTATAGCAACCAAAAGCGCAACAGCGCTGAAGCCAGAGGTGTCGGGTGCTGGGGAGGGGGTGGCAAAACGCTCTGCCGCATGGATGCGGCAGGCGAGCCCCCAGGGATGGGTTCACGGCGCTTTTGACACCCCCTCCCCAGCATCCGGCACCAAGCCACAATACTTGCATTACAGGTGCCTCTGAGCCAGAAACCAGCTACAGGCCACAATACTTGCATCACAGATGCCACTGAGCCAGAAACCAGCTACAAGCCACCATTCTTGCCTCACAGTAAAGCCACCGAGTCACAAACAAGGGACAGGCCACTGAAGCCAGCTACTACCACCAGTCGCAAGCAGGGCTTGCTCCTACAGGGGGCTGAGTTCGCTCCCGCAGTGCCAGCAGGATTCAGTCGGCATCCACAAGACTCTGGCGGATGATGCCCCAAGCCTCCTCCACATCATCCACATAGCGGAACCACTTCACATCCTCCGGGCTGATCATGCCCTCCTCCACCAGCAGATCGAAGTTGATCAGGCGCTGCCAGTACTCCCGGCCGAACATCAGCACCGGCAGCGGTTCAATCTTGCGGGTCTGCACCAGCGTCAACGTCTCGAACAACTCATCCAGGGTGCCGAAGCCACCGGGAAACACCACCAGGGCCCTGGCCCGCAACAGGAAGTGCATCTTGCGCATGGCGAAATAGTGAAACCGGAAACACAGGGCTGGCGTGATGTAGGGATTGGGAAACTGCTCGTGAGGCAGCACGATATTGAGCCCGATGGACTCTCCCCCAGCTTCCATGGCGCCACGGTTGGCGGCTTCCATGATGCCGGGACCACCGCCGGTCACCACGTGCAGATCCGGGCATTCGCCACAGCCGGAACGACTGGTGATCAAGGCACTCAGCTGACGCGCCTTGTCATAATAGTCGGCATGACGCTTCCCGGCCTCGGCGGCAAGCAAGGCCTTGCCTAGCTCAGGGTTGTCAGGCTCGAAAGTCAGGGCCTCGCGGGCCGCGTTCAGTCGTCTTTCCGCTTCCTCTGGCACAGGATTGCGGGCACTGCCGAAAATCACCACGGTACGGTGGATACCATGCTCCTGCATGAGCAGTTCCGGCTTGGTCAGCTCCAGTAGCAGCCGCACCGGACGCAACTCCTCGCGCACCAGGAAGTCATTGTCATCAAAAGCCAGGCGATAGGCCGGGGAATTGATCTGCTCCGTGGATGAACTGATGGAGTCCAGATGATGGGCGGTTTTACGGTCTTCGGCGGCGCTTGGAAACAGGTGACCGGGCTTCTTGCGTTTGGACATACTACTCTCCTTGGGAATGGGGCCCTGGCCGCATCAACATGCGGTTCAGGGCTTCTAGGCGGGCCGGGGTGCCAATGTCCATCCAGACGCCGGCGTAATGACTGCCGCGTAATTGACCCCTGGCAATGGCGGCATCCAACAATGGCCGCAGCGGCCTGAACCCGGGCTCGAGACCGGCAAAGAGCGCAGGGTCGAACACGGCAATGCCACTGTAAGTATAACGCTGTCCGACTGCTTCATCCGGCAGTCGCAGCAGACGCCCATCCGCAGCCAGACCGAAGTCACCACCGGGATGGTGCGCGCCGTTGTCCACCATCACCAGATGCGCGAGACAGCCATCGGGCAAGCGCTGCGGCAGGCTATTGAAAGGGAAGTCGGTCCAGATGTCGGCATTGACCAACGCGAATGGTGCTTCTCCCAGCAAGGGCAAGGCCTTGATGATGCCGCCCGCGGTCTCCAGGGGCTCTCCCTCGGGAGAGTAACGCAGTTGTGCGCCGAGTTGCGCGCCATCGCCCAGACAGGACTCAATCTGTTCACCCAGGTAGGCATGGTTGATGACAATGTCGTTCAGCCCGTTTTGAACCAACTTTGCAATTTGATGCACGATCAGCGGCTTGCCGCCGGCGCACAGCAAGGGCTTGGGAACCTTGGCGGTGAGAGGCAACATGCGGCGACCCTCGCCAGCCGCCAGTATCATGACCTTCATGAAGAGACTTCCGCACAACTGCCAAGTCGCTGCTTGCCCTGCCGCAGGGCTGCTTCCAGCCCAGGCATGATGCGGGCATCCAACCAGGCGGCGAATGTCGCAAGCCTTGGCTCGGCCAGGGCCACCTCCCGCAGGTAGGAGAGAGTGCGGGGAATGTCCTCCAGATATCGAGGTTTGCCGTCACGCAGGCACAGGCGGGCAAAAATGCCGATTGCCTTGAGGTGGCGCTGCGCCCCCATCAGATCAAAACCGAGAAGAAACGCATCCTCGGCCAGTTCTGGAACTTTTGTTTCATGAGCCAGCATATCCCTGAATTCAAGTGCCCATTGTTTCACCTGGGTGGCAGGCCAGGCGACATAACAATCCTTGAGCAGGGAAACAAGATCATAGGTCAGCGGGCCCCATACCGCATCCTGGAAATCGAGCACGCCAGGCGGCTGTCCCTCGATCAACATCAGGTTGCGGGAGTGGTAGTCCCGGTGCACACAAACCCTGGGTTGCGCCAGGGCCGCATCACGCAGATAGTCAAAGGTATCGGCCAGCAGTTGCTCTTCGCTCTGGGACAAATCCAAGGACATCAAACCACCACAGAACCACTCCCGGAACAGACCCATTTCTCGCATCAGCAAAGCGGCATCATAGGGCGGCAAATCAAACCCGGGGCCGGGTTCACAACGCTGTATCAACAGCAGTTCCCTCATGGCCCGGCGGTAATGCTCAGCAGCTTGTTCAGTGTCGGCTTGCCGCAGCGCATCCCACAGCAGGTTATCCCCCAGATCCGAGAGGCACATGAAGCCCTGCTCGTAGTCAACTGCATGTACCACTGGCACGTTGACTCCTTCCATCAGCAGGCGCCGCGCCACGGCGACGAAGCCACGGCAGTTTTCGTGGGCAGGCGGCGCGTCCACCAATATCCAACTGCGCCCGCCGACACTGCCGCGGAAGTAGCGCCTGAAACTGGCGTCGCCACTGACCACTGTCAGCTGCTGATCGCTGGCGCTGGAAATCATGTCACGGGAAATGCCCAGGGTGGGCAGAAGATTGAGGAACCATTGACTCAGCGCGGTTTCGCGTGTTGCCATTGATACCTTGTTATGCTCAACATTTGTCATTTAAAATCGCTTGTTTGGCAGGCTCCGTAGATTATGCCCACTGAGGCCGGATTCGAGCAAGTGACCCACCGACACTCCCACAGCAGACCCGACTCGCGCGGGTATGGTCCCTGTGTGGCACTTCGCCCCCTCGCCAAAACCTTTGCCACCACATTCGTGGCCGGCACTCTGCTAGCACCACTGGCACACTCACAGCAGGCAGCCGAAATCGACTGGGTTCCACTGGAGCAATTGACGGAGGAGCAACGGGCAAGGGTTGCCAATTTCTGCTGCGGCCTTTATGTGGCACCGCCGGCCCCGCCAGCGCCAGAAGCTGACTCTCCTGAGAATATCAACTTCAGTGCCGACGACCTGGTCACCGATGGAGAAAACACGGTTTCCCTGCAGGGCAATGTTCTGGTGCAGTACGAGGATAAGGTGCTGGAGGGACAGCGCGCCGACTACAACACTGAAACCGAGCTTTTCACCCTCAGTGGCGGCATTCGCATGCGTCAGCCCGGCATGCTGATCGCCGGACAGTCCGCCAGCATCGACCGGGTCAGCGGCAACAGCCAAATCAACCAGGCCAGCTATGTGCTGCATGAGGAAGCCATTCGCGGCCAGGCCGATATCATCGTTTATCGGGACGCGGATGGCATCATCGCCATCGACAATGGCGCCTTTTCCCGCTGCGAACCTGGAGATGATTCCTGGATGCTGCACGGCGCCAGCATCGACATCGATCAGGAAGCGGGCCGCGGCACCGCCCGTCATGTCACCCTGCGGGTGCAGGGAGTGCCCATTCTCTACACGCCTTACATCAACTTTCCGGTGAACAACGAACGCGCCTCCGGCTTTCTGGCGCCGGTATTCGGCTCCACCCGCAATGGAGGCCGTGACCTCTCGGTGCCCTACTACCTCAACCTGGCGCCAAACTATGACATGACCCTGACCCCCCGCATTCTGACCAATCGTGGCGTCATGGCGGGTGTCGAAACCCGCTACATGAACCGCTGGTCCAACAATGAAGTGGGCTTCGAGTACCTGCCGGGGGACCGTCTCTACGATCCCGATACCGCCAGCACTCCTGGTGGCCGCAACCCTCCCAAGGAGGACCGCTGGCTGTTCAGTTACGACCACCAGGGGCGACTGGGACGGCGCTGGTCCACCTATGTGGATTACTCCGCAGTGAGTGACGATCACTACTTCCAGGACATCAGCAACAACGGACTGCTGTTCGCGGCCCAGAGCTTCCTCAACCGCACCGGCCAGATCAGCTATCGTGGCGACAACTGGCGCTTCACCACTGGCGCCCTGTCGTTCCAGACCATCGACCCCACTGTATCACCCCGCAACCTGCCCTACGACCGCCTGCCGCGCATGACTCTGGACGGTGTCTACCAGGTGGGCTCCCTGCTGGAATACGGCATGGAATCCGAGTACGTGTACTTTTACCGCGACCTCGACCGTGACCAGTTCTCCCAGGCGGAAATCGACGCCGGGGCCATGGTCAGCGGCCAACGGCTGTCGGTGGAGCCCTTCATCAGCTTGCCCTGGAGCAGTGCCGCCGCCTACATCACCCCCACCGCCAAGTACAAGTTCGCCCGTTACGATCTGCGTGATCAGGCGGCCAACACCGACAGCAGCCCCAGTCGGGGGGTATTCGTGGGCAGTGTCGACAGTGGCTTGTTCTTCGAACGCGACATGAGCCTGGGCAACGAGTCCTTCACCCAGACCCTGGAGCCACGGGTGTTCTACCTCTACAGTCAGTTCGCCGATCAGGAAGAGATTCCGGTCTTCGACAGCATGGAAATGACTTTCAGCTTCAACCAGTTGTTCCGTGAAGACCGCTTCAGCGGCAAGGACAGGATCGGCGACACCAACCAGGTCACCATGGCCGTCAGCAGCCGCCTGCTGGATGCCCAGGGCAAGGAGCGCGCCAGCGCCAGCATCGGTCAGATCCGGTATCTGGCGGACCGGCGCGTCACCATGGCGGGGCTGCCGGGCCAGGCCGAGCGCATGGCCAGTTCCTCTGTTGCGGCAGAGGGCATCTGGCAATTCCACCCACTCTGGCGCTTCCACAGCTACCTGGAATGGAGCACCACTGATGACATGCTGGACGTGGGCAATTTTCAATTCCGCTATCAATCTGATATAAATCACATCCTCAATGTCAGTTACCGCTTCCGCGATGTCCCCAACCCCATCAGTGCCACTGGCCTCGACCGGCGCATCAACCAGACTGACATTTCCGGCGTATGGCCCTTGGGGGGCAACTGGGGAGTGATAGGCCGCTGGAACTTCGACCATGGCAACCGGCGCAACCTGGAAACCATCGCGGGGCTGGAGTATGAAAACTGTTGCTGGAGCGTGCGGGTCATCGCCAGGGATTGGATCAACAACAATGCCCTGTTCTTCGGCAATCAGGACAAAAACCGTGGCTTCTTCGTGCAATTTGAACTTAAGGGTCTCGGCAGCGTCCTAGGGGGTAATGTGAATGCCATCCTCAACAATGGCATCACCGGCTACCGTGATCGCGAACTGTAACGCGCCGGGCACCATCCGGTCCCGAAGGTATTGAACTATGAACAAGACAAGCATTTTTCTCACCGCATTGGCCCTGCTGGTATCCCTGGCGGGGGTTGAAACCCTCAAGGCTGAACCCCGCACGCTCGACAGCGTGGTGGCGGTGGTGGATGACGACGTCATCCTCAAAAGCGAGTTGGACGCCCGCCTTGCCGACATCCAGCAGCAAATCCGCGAACGCAACCTGCCCGCTCCCCCCGCCGACATGCTGCGCAAGGAAGTGTTGGAGCAGTTGATCCTGGAGCATCTGCAATTGCAAATGGCGGAAAGAACCGGGGTGCGCATCGACGACAACCAGATGTTGCAGACCATGAGCGCCATTGCCGAACAGAACGGCATGACCTTCGAACAGTTCAGGGAAATTCTCGACAGCAACGGTCTCTATCTCATCACCCGCAATCAAATTGCGCGGGAAATGACCATCAATCAACTGCAGCAACGCGCGGTCAATTCCCGCATCGACATCACTCGCCAGGAAATCGAGAATTTCCTGCGTTCCGAAGCCGGCATTTCCAGCAGCAATCCCGAATACCACGTGGCCCACCTGCTGGTGGAAGTGGCGGATGACAACACCCGTGCCCAGCGCCAGGAACTGGCGGACTATCTTTACGAACAGATCTCGGAAGGTGTCGACATCATCCGCATTGGCGGCATCGGCAACATTGGCGGCATCCCCATTTCCGGTGGCGACCTGGGCTGGCGCAAGCCGGAGAACCTGCCAACCGTA
This sequence comes from Gammaproteobacteria bacterium, assembly GCA_050485205.1. Taxonomy (GTDB): domain Bacteria; phylum Pseudomonadota; class Gammaproteobacteria; order Pseudomonadales; family Pseudohongiellaceae; genus JAVVEZ01. Next base: position 1,011 of record JBJHAY010000186.1, on the reverse strand, counting down.
TTCCGCGACGTGGTGCCAGGCATGAGCGTTGGCGAAATCGCCGAGTTCACCAGCAACAGTGGCATCCACATCGTGCAATTGCTGGAGACCCGTGGCGGCGCCAACCTGACCCTGGATCAGACCAGGATGCGGCACATCATGATCACCACCAACGAGATCCGTACCGAAGCCCAGGCGGAGCAACTGGCCTGGGATATCTATCAACGCATCCAGGACGGCGAAGACTTCGGCGACCTGGCGCGCAAGAATTCCAATGACTCTTCTTCGATGGTGGCTGGCGGAGATCTGGGCTGGGTCAATCCAGGGCAGTATCCTCCCGACTTCATGGCGGTGGTGGACAGAGCCGAGTTGGACGTGGTGCAGGAGCCATTCCGCGCCCAGACCGGCTGGCACATCGTCGAGGTTCATGAACGCCGCAAGCAGGACGTGACCGAGGAAAACAAGCGTTATCAGGCCACCCAGATCCTGCGCCAGCGCAAATTTGAAATGGAATTGGAAAACTGGTTGACCGAGATTCGTGACCGGGCCTACGTGGATATCAAGCTGGACTGACCCACCGCGCATCCCACAGGAGCCCTGTGACCGACACTATCGTCATTACCCCCGGTGAGCCCGCCGGCATCGGCCCGGACCTGTGCATACAAATTGCCCAGCAGCCGATGGCCCATCGGCGCCTGGCGGTCATCGCCGATCCCACGCTGTTGCTGGACAGAGCACAACGCCTGGGCCTGCCTCTGCATGTGCGCGACTACGCCCCTGACAACATCCCGGCGCCACCATCGACCCTGGATGTCATTGCCGTCAAACTGCCTCAGGCCAGCCACCCCGGATATCCCCTGGCCGCCAATGCCTCCTATGTTCTCGCCTGCCTCGACCGTGCGGTGGCGGGCTGTCTTGATGGCGAGTTCGCCGCCCTGGTGACGGGTCCGGTGCAAAAAAGCATCATCAATGACGCCGGCATCGCCTTCACCGGTCATACTGAATACCTGGCGGTTCAATGTGGCTGCGACA
>JBJHAY010000185.1:0-7448 GCA_050485205.1 Gammaproteobacteria bacterium | reverse complement strand
CCCTATGCCGGCAACATGGTGGCGGCAAGAGGACTGGCTGAATTGCTGGAAAGAATCGGACCCGCCATCATCATCACCCATTCCGCGGGGGCCGTCACCGGCTGGTGGGCCGCCGACCTGGCCCATGAGCATGTGGCCGGCGTCATCGCCATCGAGCCAGGCGTCAGTAATGTGGTCAGCAATCTGCGCCGCAATCTTACCTTCGACCCCCCTCTGCCGGAAGACTTCGAGCCACAGGTGGATGGCGAAAACTGTGAATTGCAGGCTGACGCCAACCCCAGCCAGTTGTCCCGCTACCGTAATTTCCCCGTGCATCTGGTGGGTTCCGAACTGGGCTTGATCGCTGGCCTGCCTTGCGCGGTGAAAGCCTTCACCCAGGCTGGTGTTCAGGTTCGTTACACTTATCTGCCCGATCTGGGGTTCCGGGGCAATGGTCACTTCATGATGGCTGAAACCAACAATGGAGATATTGCTGGCGTGATCATGAATATTGCCCGCGAAATCGGTAACCAGGCTCAATAACATATAGGAGAACCCATCATGTCATCCTCCGCCAAATCTGGCTTTTTCTGGTTCTCGAGCCCGGCCTCGGCATTGGTGTTCTGTGGCGCGTTGGCATTGCTGGTCAGCCTGTTGCTGGGCTCGGTGCAGGCCGACCATGCCGGCAATGCGGGTTCCAGCCAGGCGGACGACCTGATCATCCTGCAAGTGACCGAGGACATGACCCGCATCGCCCTGGAAATCCTCGCCACCGTGGAGGGGGGGCCAGATGGCATCGAAACTGCCGTGGGTTACAACCGCGAACAACTGCTGCACCTGGATTTCAGCGACGACGCCCGTACCAACTGGGTGTACTGGCCCTATCTGCGCAAGGGCCTGCCACTGGACTTCATGACCGCCCGTCAGAAAACCCTGACCCACGAATTGCTGCATTCCGCCCTCAGCGCCAAGGGCTATCTCACCGCCTTTCAGATCATGCAGATGGAGAAAATCCTGGCTGATACGGAAACCGTTGGCTTTCCCCGCGGCACCGAGAATTACACCCTGGCCATCTTCGGCCAGCCCGCCAACGACAATCAGTGGGGTTGGCGCTTCGAGGGGCATCACCTGTCACTGAATTTCTCGGTAACCCCTGGGGAGGTCAGTGTCACCCCTTCCTTTCTGGGCGCATCGCCCGCCGAGATCCGCACGGGCACCCTGGCGGGTTTTCGCAATCTTCGCGACGTGCATGAACTGGGGCTGCGTTTCATCAACGCCTTGGACGACGCGCAACGAGCCATCGCGATTCAGGACGGCAATCCCCCTTTCGACATCCTTTCCGGCAACCTCAACAAGCCCAGCGAAACCTGGGACGACTGGAAAACCCTGCCGCAAATGGGCATCCACGTCGCCAGTCTGAACCAAGACCAAAAGGATCTGGCGCAGCGCATCATCGACGAGGTGATCGGCACCTACCGGCCCGAAATCTCCCGCTCCTATCTGTCCCAGATCGATGTGAACGACATCTTCTTCGTCTGGTACGGTGGCACCAGCCCCGGTGATGCTCACTACTACCGGCTGGAAGGACCGGACTTCTTTTTTGAATACGATCTGGTGCAAAACAATGGTAACCACGTGCATGCCGTATGGCGCAGCAAAGAGGGCGATTTTGGTGCAGACCTGCTACTGCAACACCGGACGACACAGCAACACTGACACCCAAAACAACCACAACCATTTGTAAAATAGGCATTTTTTTAGATCATGCCGCACCATGGATGGTGCCTGGGCACTTTCCCCCTGCCTCAAGGCCGCCCCTCCGTGGTGCGCACCAGGTTTCACACCTCACCACCCCACCAACGACTGAAAAACTTCATCCTCACCATGGACTTAGGGGATTTTTCCGGTACCAATACGGTCATAAGCGTTATCGGCATCCAGAGAATTGTTGGTGCCATGTTGAACTGGCGCCTGACGTGCCTTAAGCTGGCCGCCAGCACGGACGAAAAAATAATCAAAGATAAATAATATCGAGGTCATCTCGCGCATTACCCTGAACGTAGTCATCCTGGGCCAATGACGCCCTGGGAGGCATATAAAAAAAGCAAAAGACAGGCACATACAAAAGCATAAGTCATAAAAACAATACCGGGAGATTGACATGCTAGAACTCGATCGCAGGGCGTTCATCGCCAGCCTGGGCGGTGCTGCCGCCGTCAGCTTGATGAGTCACGAAGCCAAGGCCGATGCCCTGGAACATTATCTGGAAGACCGTCTTTACGCCCAGGCGGAAGTTGTGGGCGGTTCCGGCGGCGAGAGTTTCCCCACCGTGGCTGAGCTGGAAGCCGCCATACCCACCCGGCACTACCGCAGGGGAGCGGGCAATCTCTTTGTCAACAACCAGGCTGGCGGCAAAGTAGATCACCTGCCCCCAATGCCCGCCGCTCCCACCCTCTTCGACTTCTTCGAACTGCGTTTCCAACGCACCCGCAACCACTGTTACCAGAGCGCCAACAAGGCCATGGAGCGTGGAGTGGACGAGGAAATCGTACTTGCCTGCCTGCTCCACGACGTGGTGCAGGAAATGGTCAAGACCGACCATGGCTGGTGGGGTGCCCAGATGTTCGAGCCTTATGTGCCGGAGCGCACCGCCTTTGCCATCCGCTATCACCAGGCCCTGCGCTTCTATACAGATACCGAGGCCGGTTACGAGTACCCAGACCTTTACCATCGCATGTTCGGGCACGACTACGTGCCGCCTCCCCACATCCAGGCTGCCTATGACCATGCCCGCAACCACCGTTGGTATGACGCCTCGCGTGAAGTCACGGTGAGCGATCTCTACGCCTTCGATCCCAACGCCGTGGTGTCGATGGATCAGTTCGTGGATATCGTCGGTCGTCATTTCAAGCAGCCCAAGGAAGGTCTTGGCAATGACAACAGCCCATCGGCACACATGTGGAGAACCCTGGCCAACCCCGACGCCCCTCTCTGATTACAGAGTCGGCGCGGGTGCAATGAAGTACTTGGGAGGAGGACTGGACTATGCAAGTGCTCGGCATGAAAACAAAAACATGGGTTGGCAGCATCGCCATGACTGCCTTGATGGCCATACTTGCCGCCACCCATGCCGGACCGGTCCAGGCCCAGTCCAGGGCCGTGCTCGACAAGCTTATCTTCGATCCGGTGCCACTGGACCAGGAGAACCCGCGCCCTCCCCGCCTCAGTCCTCCTTTATCCCTGGCCAGCGACAAAGGACCAATCGGCAACCTGAACGAGGATCCTGAGCTTTCCCCCCTGCAACTGCGACGCCAGATAGAGAGCTATCAGACCCTGCTCAAGGAAATGGAACAGGATCTGGGGCCTTACGCTCCCGATCTGTTCGATGAATTCCTGACCCTGGGCAACCTCTACCAGCAGATGCATAATCACGATGAGGCCATTGCCGCCTTCGAAAAAGCCGAGCATATCAGCCGGATCAACAACGGCCTCTACTCCCTGGATCAGGCCATGACCGTGGAGCAGATCATCGAAAGCCATCTGGCCAGCGGTGAATTACTGGAAGCCGACAGGAAAATGGAATACCTGGCGTATATCTACGAGCAGGCCCATGGACCCGGCAAACCCGAGATCGCCAATGCCTTCTCCACCCTGGGTGACTGGAACATGGCGGGTTTTCATATGCGCATTCGCATGGCTCCACTGGAAGGACTGCCCCACCCCGGCAGCGGTCCCCAGGGTGCCAATCCCAGGATGTACGCCTTCATGAAACTGGGGCAGGCGCAGATGGCCTACGTCAAGGCCATCAGGGCACTGGTTTTGAACGGTGCCATCCGCCATCCTGACCTGCCTTACCTGGAAAAACGCCTGGTGGAAAGCTTTTTCCTGCAGGCCAATCGTCAATCCCTGATGCTGAATGCAGACAGCTATCTGATCCGCAAACCGGTCAGCACCGGCTCCCTGATCAGGCGGGATCCCAGGAACAACTCGACCCCCATGATGCGCAAGGGCAGCGAGGCCTACGGGAGAATTCTGTACTACCAGAAATCGAATCCCAACACGGCTCCGGAAGAAGTGGCACAAACCATGATCGAGCAGGGGGATTGGCTGACCCTGTTCAATCGCAAGGTACAGGGCATGAAACTCTATCGGGAAGCACGGGAGTACATGGAGCAGCATGGCGTCCCGGAAGCCACCATCGCCGACATGCTGAGCCCCAACATTCCTGCTACCCTGCCCACCTTCACCCGCACGCCACACACCCGCGCCAATTTTGACCTGCCGGACTGGCAGCAGGTGTCCTATGACGGCTACATCGATGTCAGCTTCACCCTGAATCGCTACGGCAAGGCCCGCAAGGTCAAGATTCTGGGCTCATCGGAGGAAGTAAGCAAGGAAGTGGAGAAGCGGCTTCTGCGCCTGGTGAGAGACAGCCAGTACCGACCCAGGCTGGATGTGGGAGACAGAAGTGAAGACGACACCATCGCCTTGCGCTATTACTTCGGTTTTGCACCGCAGGCGCCAGCTCCGTCCTTGATGGCTGGCATTCTCAGTCAACTGTGAGCAGGCAAGGGTTTGTTGGAACTAGTCTGCAAGCGGTTTTCAATCTGATTGTTCCGCTTCGCGCTCAGCGGCCCGGCGTTGCTGTTCGAGGCGGAATTCCATCGCCCTCTCATTGATGGTGATCTCCAGCATGTAACCCTCTGGATCGATGAAAGGGTTGGTGGGCGTGTTCCCCAACAGCGCATGCTTTTCCATCATGTTGAACATGGCCGGATGGGAACCCAGTGGGATATCAGCCGCCAAGGTACGTAGTTTCTGGTGGCTGTAGCGGTACTGATCAACGATACCTGGTCTATCCTCATTGTCCCACAGCACAAAGTTCGGGTTCACACCAATACTGCAATTGATAACCGCCTTGTAGCGTTGCCCGGCCTCCTCAACCTCAAGTTCCCAACTGGTACAGCCGTCGGTATGTCCTGGCGTGAGATGGGCCGTCAGGCTGGCAGTGCCCAATCTGACCTTGTCGCCATCGGCAATCACCCGGTCGATGGGGTGGCGCCGACCATCACGATGCATGGCGATCAGACCAGGCACCTGCTCCGCCATCACCACCACCTCGGCCCCGGTACGCTGCTTGGCCAGAATATCGCCTTCCATGTGATCGGCGTGTTCGTGACTGCCAATAATGATGGCGACATCCTCGAACTCGAAGCCCAATTCCTCCACTGACTCCTGAATCAAGGGCACAGTGCGCTCGAAACTGGAATTGATCAGTATGTGGCCATCCTCGGTATTGACCAGATAGGAAGCCAGCGACTCGGTGCCCACGTAGTAAATGTTGCCGATGATACGGAATGGCGGAAAGCGGGCATCCAACTGGGCAGGTGTACCAATATTGCGGCGGAACAGATCCTCGGGCATAAGCCGGGGAATTTCATCACCCTGCGCCAGCACAGATGGCGCACCCAAGACCAAAGCCGTCGACACGAAAAGAAAATGTAAGTGGCGGCGCATGTTTCCCCCTTTGTCACCGTGCTTGGGAGTATAACGTCCATGGCCATGAACTTCATCCCCATCGCCGAGTTCGCCCGGCTGATGGCCGAACAAGGCTCGCCCCTGTCCGGCATGGCTGGATGACGCTCGGTGACACTGAAATAGCCGTTTATATTGCAACCGCTGATGGAGTTTTCGCACCGCTGATTCAGCGGCGCTTCTTGGCCACACCGCCGCTCCGTACTATAGCCCGACACTTCCCAGGATAGGAGCTCAGTACATGTTGCATCGTAGAAAGATTCGTTCCCTCCAGCATCGCAGTTGGCCAACCTTGTTCTTCGTTGTGCTGGCCGCTGTTGCACACGCTGGCGATATCTCGATCGAGGTGGTCGACGCCGTCACTGCACGCCCACTGGCAGGCGTGACGGTAACCGCGGAATCCAGAGGCGGAGAATCCAGGAGTGTGGCAACGGGTTCGGACGGATCGGCTTACTTCGAGGATCTCGCCGACGGCTTCTACGAGTTCCGCGCTGAAGCGGACGGTTACATTCAGGGTGTGGAACCAGCCGTTCGGATCATCCCGCGCCGGACGGAGCGGCTTCGCTTCGAACTGCGGTCGCAAGCGACTTCCATCGATGAGGTGGTTGTCTTCGGGCGCCGGGCTCGAGGCGCCAATCCCTACGGCTCGGCAGCGGACCGCTTCCTGTCGCGCGAGGAACTGCGCACCACGCCCGGCAGCGGCAGTGACGTGATGCGCGCCCTGGTCGGCCTGCCGGGAGTGGTGGCAAGCGGGGAATTCGCAAGCTTTTCGGTGCGCGGCCACGGGCCGAAAAACAATCTCATCTTCATTGATGGCTTCCCCTTCCCGCAGGTTGCGCATTTCGAGCAAACCCTCGGCAAGCAGTCCGACATCGTGAACGGCGGCCGCTACTCCATATTCGCCCCGAACGCAGTGACGGGCGCCGAGTTCTCGCCCGGCGGTTGGAGCGCCGAATTCGGCGGCCGCAAGGCATCGCTGCTCCAGTTCGATGTCTCGGACGGCGCGCCATCACCGGTGGGCCGCCTGCGACTGGACCTGGCGGGGCTCGAGTTATTGTACGAGGGGCCGAGTGGCCTGCAGGACAATACATCGATGTTTGTGCAGGCACGGCGCTTCGACTTCGGCAGGTTCTTCGAGATGATTGATGAAGCAGGTTTGGGTTCGCCGGTGTCCAGTGACCTGATCTTCAAGACCAAAACCCGTCTGGAAAACGACGATATCGAATTCCTGGCCATTGTCGCGCCCGAGACTAGTAGACGGACCATCGACAACATTCTTGCTGCCAAAGAAAAGGGAGAAGGCGCCGAGGATCTGACGCTTCAGGATGACAGGCAGGATCTGATGCTGACGGGCGTTACCTGGCGCAGGCGATTCGGCAATGACGGCGAATGGACGAACCGGGTGTACTTCCGGGAGACCGACAGGGTGTCAGCGGAGGGCGAAGCAAATTACGACCTGGTGCCGGATGGGACACCCGCCGACCAGGTGCCAGTGCGGGAGCGCCTGCTGACGGTCAAGGAAAAGGACTCTGAACTCGGCTGGCGTAGCGACATCGCATTTGGCAACGCCCTGGGCCGCTTCTCTGCTGGCTTGTTCGTCATGAACATCGATCTCGATTACTCGACCACCTTGCGCGAAGACTGGATTCGCTACGTCTTCAGATCGGACGATCCCCGCCCACCCGGCGCCAACTACATCGTTCTGCAACCGGATCAGATCAATTCTCTGTACCGCCAAAGCGAGACCAACTACGCGCTGTACGGAGAACAAGTGTTCGACTGGGGCCAAGCCAGCCTTCGAACCGGCATGCGCTACGACTACGATGGCTTCAGCGACGAGAACCTGGTGTCGCCACGTATCGCTTTCAACTACGAGCTTTCTCCATCGCTGCGCTTTTCATCGACGACCGGCATATTCTACGAATCACCGAGAC